>CAZADO010000184.1:0-4304 GCA_964483885.1 uncultured Alphaproteobacteria bacterium
CGTGTTATTCAGTTGCTTTTGCGCGTGTTGATTCGTAAATTGTTTCAACATAAAAGAAAGGATTGATTTGCGCTTCTTATTTGTTTCAGGTGCTGCACTTCTACTAACAGGTTCTTTGCAAGCCTTCGCGGCTGCAGGAGAATCCAGCGCACAGTTCGGTTTTCTCAGCGTACTACCGCCGTTGGTTGCTATTGGTTTGGCACTCGCCGTGCGTCAAGTTATTGTGGCGCTCTTAGCAGGCGTCTGGCTCGGCGCGACCTTTCTTCAGTCGGGTAATCCCTTTTTAGGAATCGCGCGAACGCTCGATACTTATCTAATAGGATCCTTGGCGGATGCTGACCATGTCGCTGTTTTGCTTTTCAGTCTGACTTTGGGAGGCATGGTTGCGATTATCTCGCGTTCGGGAGGTACGCGCGGGCTTGTTCAGGGACTCATACGCCACGCGCACACGCCGCGTCGAGCTCAGCTCTTAACATGGCTGGCGGGTCTGGCATTTTTCTTCGATGATTATGCCAATTCGCTGCTGATTGGTCATGCGATGCGTCCTTTAAACGACCGACTTCGAGTCTCCCGTGAGAAATTATCTTACATCGTGGATTCCACGTCAGCGCCCGTTGCATCTTTTGCAATAATTTCCACGTGGATTGGCTTCGAAATCGGTCTTATTAATGATGCCTATCACTCCATCAACATTGACGTCAATGCGTACTGGATTTTCATTCAAACGATTCCCTACCGTTTCTATACTGTTTTCGCACTGGCGTTAGTCGCTTTCGTCGCGTGGATGGCGCGAGATGTAGGAGCGATGTGGAAAGCGGAGAAGCGCGCACGCGAAACCGGACAGCTCTTAAGGCCGGACGCTGCGCCGCTGTCCAGTCTTGACCGAATCGAAAGCGCGGATAGCGAGGATACTGCCGGTCCCGCTTATTATGCATGGCTTCCGGTGGCTGTTGTTGTTGCGATGACGCTTGTCGGGCTTTACATGAATGGGCGCGCTAACGTCGCATCTTCGAATCCGGCGCTCTATCAAATCATCGGTCAGGCAAATTCATTTCATGTCCTCATGTGGGCGGCGTTTTCAGGCGCACTTATCGCGGGCGTCCTCCCAATTATCGGCAGACAGATGAAAATGCGCGCCGTTATGGACGCGTTTGTTTCCGGTGTACAGTCGATGAACGTCGCCATGATTATTCTGCTTCTGGCTTGGGCGCTCGGTCAAGTTTGTCAGGATATGCACACCGCAGAGACCGTAATTGACTGGACGCGCCCGATTTTATCGCCGCATCTGCTGCCAGCCATCGTCTTTATTGTCGCGGCTTTGACTTCGTTCGCCACCGGCAGCTCATGGGGAACGATGGCGATTCTTTTTCCCATCGCGATTCCCGCCGCGCAAACAATGGCACCGAGCGTAATGAGTGCCGGTGTCTTTATGCCGAATATTATTCATATCGGAACCATCGGCGCTGTCCTCACGGGTTCCATCTTCGGCGACCACTGCTCCCCGCTTTCCGATACGACGATTTTATCTTCTATGGCGTCCGGCTCTGATCACATTGACCATGTCAAAACGCAGATTCCCTATGCGCTGGCGGCGGCATTAATTGCGCTTTTCATCGGATATTTGCCAACGGGTTTCGGATTTTCCCCGTGGATTTCCATAGGCATCGGCCTTGTGCTGCTGCTTGTATGGCTGCGCGTCTTCGGGAAGAAAGTACCTCCAATTCCGAGCGGATGATTTGTAGCGCCGGACGGCAGTCCGCTTTAACATTCCGGCCGGGTTACGCGCGTTGGCTGAATTCGCTTGGCAGACAGGAGGTAGCGCTGAACCCGGCTCGGCGAAAAAGGTTACCCCCCTTTGTCCTCCCGTAAACGGGAGGAGATAATAAAAGAGGCTCCGATTTTTCGGAGCCTCTTCTCTTGCAAAAGAATATTCGTAAATGCGATTTCTAATTAGAAGCTTTCACGACAAAGAAATGTTGCGCACCGGCGAGTGCGCTGAGCGGGATTGTTAGGCTTGTATCGCTCGTCGAACCTCGTGATGTCGTGAATGTTCCGGAGAGATCCGTATCGCTGTAAGCATTGTACTGCGATGCGCCGGTCGATGTCCACGACAGAACGAGGTTGGTGCCAACCACCTGCACACATAAATCACTGACCGGAACCGGCGGGCCCGATGTCAAACCGATAATCATGAAATCATCCATATACCAGCCTTCCATCGCACCAGCATTATCGGTGCCGAAACGGAACCGGAACTGCACGCTACTGCCTGCATAACCATCAAGCTCTACACTTGCTTCTGTCCAGTCAAAGTTATTCGAATAGCATGGCGTCGCGCAGTCAAACGGACCGGTGTAAGGACTGCTGCCTCCGGCGGTGCAGCGGGTGACATTGGTGTAAGTCGGATTCAACGTCGTCAATTGTGTCCACACTCCTCCATCCACCGAAATATCCACCACGCCCGCGTCATAAGCTGAATCAGGATAGTAGCTGGAGACTTCGGCTTCAATCCTGTGCCAGAACGTCAGCGTTGCTTCTCCGCCGATAGAAATCGAAGGACTAACCAGACCACCATAAGCATGGCTCGCGTAATTACCCGCGCCCGTATCGCCGAATTTCCACGCTGAGCTGCCGCCATGGCTCATCTCCATGGACAGATGCCATTGATCCGCCCAGCCAACATCCAGTTCGCTGTGCGTCCAATCGCCCTGACCGGATTCCATGTCGTCCGAGAAAACCACACCATAAACAGAGAAGCTGTAAACATCGCTGGAATCCGAATTGTGATTCTCCGAAGAGTCGGTTGCCGCGACAAAATAATAAACTGTGGTTCCCGCCGGATAACCGCCGAACGATGCCGACCAAATGTTACTTCCTTCATAGGTCATCGCTTGCGACGAAAAATTAACGCCATTGAAACCGTAATAGAAGGTCGCGCTTTCAACTCCTGAATAATCCGTAACGGTTGCATTCAAACCATACGGCCCGGTTTCGTCCATGGTATCATTCAGCGGTGTAAAGGCGATATTGGGCGGATAGGTATCTGGACCTGCAGTAATCACAGGCACATCGGCGATATATGTCACTTTATTAAAAGCGGTGACGGTCAACTGGATATAGTCGCCTATCGGCAGCGATTCGCCATCCACAGGAATCGCCGCGAAACCTGTGGCGTCCGTGTATTCTGCGCCAAGAAGCGTGCCGTCATAGGACAGCGCACATAAAGCGTCTTCCAAACCGGAAACGGTTACAGAAAAACTTTCGATACCGAAGTTAATCTCACCAGCGTGGCTGACAGACATGGCGGTTGCCGCGGCAGTTCGCAGTTGAACTGATGGGTCACCGAAAATATGCCACGTGTTGTACATATTCACGCCTGACGTGCCATTGAGATCCATCATTTTGCATGAACCATTGTAACAAATACCGCCAAAGGTCAGCATATTTTGCGCACAGAGCAAGTCCACAGCTTCGTCTTGTGCATCCATCGGAGGATCCCAATCCTGATTAATCGACGACATGTAGGCCGCGACCGCTCCGGTGGGTTCGCTTCCATTCGTTGCTCTGAGCCATGCTTCTCCAAAGCAAGTCGCACTGGTGAACGCCCCATTGACACATGCGACGCTGAAAATAAAGGGAAGCTTGTTGTTATTCGTCAGTGCATTAATATTCGTATTGGAAAAGCCTGTGGTACCCCAGTACGTCACATCGCCATGACCGCAATAATTGATGACGCTGCGCCCAGCATTCACAGCGGTAGTCACTTGTGAAGCCGAAGCACCCGGATCATAAATCTGATCCACCTGCGAGTATGTGAAATTCAGCAGGTCTGTGCGAATATAACCCATGTGCACGTAGTCGTATTCGCCACCATTATGCCCTGGTCCTTGATCCGATGCGATTCCGGTTCCGTCATCGTACCATGTGCTACTTGACGAAGCATCTCGTTCATACTCGATGGTTCGTTCGACCTGCGTTTCAACATCACCGACCGATTCGGCAGAAAAACGCCCTACGAAAATATCGGGATAATTATCCCCGCCGAAAGTCTTCGCATACGTGGGATCTGAAGCACCGCCGGAAGCTGTCGGCGTCGCTATCTGCGCAGCGTCTCCCACCAGCAATACCCAGCAAAGATTTCCACTTGTGGCCGTGTAGAAATCATCGATGTAGGCATCAATCGCCGAACTGTTGTTCGTAATAGTGGATATATCCACAATCGTCGTAGGAATTCCTTTTTGGATCTTCCAGTCCACGAACGGCTGCATGGCCGAATGAAATGAATCATAGGTGATAACGAGCAT
>CAZADO010000185.1:0-3872 GCA_964483885.1 uncultured Alphaproteobacteria bacterium
CTTCCAGCTCTACCCGGTGTGCGGCACGACGATTTCCTATGACAACGGCAGCGCTGACCGGTTCAATTGGGCGGGCGTCGAAGAATTCCGGTGGGCGGTTCGGTTCACTCCACCCGCTACACCGTTTGTGCTCTGCGGCGCACGCGTCGGAATTTCCCCGGACAAACCCGACGCGGAACACACACATATTTACGTCGAAGTCTATGACGAAAGCGGCGGTGAACCGGGAACGCTGCTCTTCAGTGACACCACCGGTTCCATCGGCAACGTGATTGGCGGACTGCCAACTGACCAAACGCACTGGGCGGAGGTCGTCTTGCGCGACGGTTCCGGCGAACCACTGGTACTCTATGATGATTTCTTCATTGCGGTAGGCAATCCGGACACGCTCAAATATGAAGCGTTCGCACGCGACACGACGAGCGCGAACAGTGACCGCAGTTTCTTGTATGACGGCTGCACGTTTGAATGGTACAACGAGAATGACGCGTGGGAAAATTGCAAGGTCGGCAACCGGTTGATTCGCGCATTAGGTTATGAACAAAATCCACCGGAGGTCGTGGTCTATCGCGCAGGCGATGATGCGGAACTGCACTGGACATCCACCGGCGCGCCGTTCTACCGGATTTACAGCGACACGACGCCGTTCGGTTCGTATTCGACGCTTGAAGGTTCGGCATCCGACACTCTCTTCTTCGGCACGAACGCCGCATCATCAAGTGATAAAAAATTCTACCGCGTCCTTTCATCAACACTGCCGTGATAGAATTGTAAGATAAGAAAAGCCCCTGATTCCAAAAAGAGTCAGGGGCTTTTTAATAAGTGAGATAGTTCATTCTTGAAAAGGTTTAAGAATCGTTAATATCTGCTCGTGAAGTATCGGGGATGCTCCGAGAATATTTCCGATTTGAAGGAATTGATTTTCTCCACGAAAATCACTGCAAACACCTCCTGCTTCCATTACAATCAACGAACCAGCGGCGATATCCCAAGGAGCCAGCCGGTGCTCCCAGAACGCGTCGAAAATCCCCTGAGCCGTCCAGCATAAATCAAGCGATGCCGCTCCGGGGCGTCTGATCGAACGGCATTGGGGATAAAGCGCTTCAAACTCTCTTAGGTATTTCGGCAGCTCCTCGGAATGCCGTCGAGGAAAACCGGTGCCGATGACAGCATCCGAAAGATTCTCTTTCTTGGAAATTTTCAGTCGTTCAGTTCCGCAATAGCTGCCTTGTCCTTTGGCAGCCCAGAAAACCTCGCCGGAAACAGGATTAAAAACCGCTCCCGCTTGCAAATCATAAACGTCATCAGCAAGCTGTTTCGCCAGTCCGATGGAAACGGAAAAAATCGGAAATTTCTGAACAAAATTCGTTGTCCCATCCAGAGGATCTACAAACCATATCATATTCCCTGTGGCCATTTCCGTCCCTTCTTCAGCGACAAGACTCCATTCGGGTGTTTCGCGCTTCAGAAAATCGGAAATCGCTTTTTCCGACTCGATATCCGCCTGTGTAACAAGGTCTCCCCTGCTCTTCTCGCGAATCTGACTCGAACGAAGCTCGCGCCAAAATCGAAGAAGAACGTCGCCGCCGAGTCTCGCCGCTTCGAGTGCGAGACGTACATCGCGGTTCCGTTCTTCCGCAAAACGAAGCATCAAATTATCTATCATAATAACGATATAGGAAAAGTCCTGTGGCGGGAGTCTTTCACCGTAAAAGCATGTCCAAGATACGAATATTACCTGTGGGATGCAAGGCGAATCGGCGCATGCTTCATTAGGAACTCTGTTCCTAAATCACTGGGGCGTATGACAATTTCCCAGCCGTCTTCCTGCAACTGACTGACGTAATACGCAAGAGCCGCATCGCAACAATCCACAGACGATGGTAACTTACTTTCGAAGTACACACTATCAACATTGCAATCCAAGCTCAGCACGAGCTGGTCGGACTCGGCCATGGTCTCAATCGTGATTTCAAGAAGAGAATCCTTTTGTGAACCTTTCTGCTTCATTGCTCTATAAACTATCTCATCAAATCCTCGCGCGAAGCGTGAAAAGACACATCGCAACGGCGGCATATCATTTCCGAGAGTAATTTGACGTCGGACTCGATGCTTAAATGTTAGATGGAATTCTAAATACCGGAGTTCCATTTCAACGAGTTGATTCAACCCATATATATCCGGCGTTTTAATGGAAAAACGGCTCATGCGTGTTGAAAGATTCTGAATGAGATTAGAGAGGTTTTGCGCATTTCGAGAAATAAGGTCAATGCTCTTTTGATTCCGCTCAAGGTGCTTTTGGATTTCTTGCTGCGAGCTATCCGGAATATTCCCGAGTTTTTCGAGTGCCTCGGCGATATTCAAAGAGCGCATCTCCAATAACTGGACACCGCCAAGCACTCCTGAAAGCGGTGTCGAAAGATTGTGAATAATCCCCGGTACAAGCTCCCCCAATTTCGCGGTTTCAAAATAGTCACAGGGTTCTGTTCCTTTTTCTCCGGACAAAGGCAACGATTGCAGGTCAAGGGAGTCCGAGGCAGGCTTTTTTTTCGTTTTCTGTGTCTTCATCATCTCACTTGTGTTTTGAGAAATTTTTGCTTATTTACTATGATTGGAAAGATTGCGGAATGTGCAGATTCCCCCGCATCTATTTTCTACGTCTGGTTCATCTCAACCAAGTGTTATATGCGCAAAGGATATGCCGATGGGACTGACATTCGCTGAAAAGCTGCTTGCCCTCAAGGCAGGGAAAAAACGAACCATCCCCGGAGAAATTGTCGAGGTGACTCCGGATGTATGCATGACCCACGACAATACAGCGTATATTGCCAAGACATTTCAAAAAATCGGTGTTCAGAATGTCTGGAAACCCTCCCTCCATGTCATCACACTGGATCACTGCGTTCCGGCCGCGAATGAGAAATTCGCCAATAATCACCGGGAGGCTCGCGTTTTCGCCCGGCAACAGGGAATTACACTTTATGACATTGACATGGGAATTTGCCATCAGGTTCTCCCTGAAATGGGATGGGTACTTCCGGGGACACTGGTCGTCGGAGCGGACAGCCATTCCACCACTTACGGGGCATATGGCGCTTTTGGAACCGGTATTACGCGTTCAGAAGCCGCGGTGATTATGGCGACAGGAAAAATTTGGTTAAGAGTTCCTGAAACGATGCAGATTCACCTAAAAGGAACTTTTCAACCGGGTGTCACCGCAAAAGATTTCATGCTTCATCTGGCGCGGGAAATCGGTGTAGATGGAGCTCTTTACCGTTCGATTGAATTCTGCGGCCCTGCCGTAGAGGAAATGAGCATCGCCAGCCGTGCGGTGATGCCGAATCTATCGGTGGAAATCGGAGCGAAAAACGGATTCATTCGAGCGGATCATATTACGGATGCTTTTCTCGAAGGGCGCACTCGAAAATCCTATACCAAGATTGACCCCGATCCCGATGCAGACTACGTAGAAACTCTGACGTTTGATGTAGGAGAATTGCCTCCGATGATTTCTGGGCCGCACCATGTTGATGCTGCCAAACCCGCAAGGGAATTCGCAGGCAAAAAAATTCAGCAGGCCTTTTTCGGCTCCTGCTGCAACAATAGACTCGAAGATATTGCCGTCGTTGCCAAGCACCTACACGGAAAGAAAATCCATCCGGATGTACGCATGATTTGTATTCCCGCTTCCCGGGAAACTATGCTGGCCGCTCTCGCTAAAGGTTATGTACAGACGATTGTCGAGGCGGGAGCAGTCTTTTTAAATCCCGGATGCGGTCCCTGCATGGGAAACCACGAAGGCATTCTCGCCGACGGCGATGTTTGCATTTCTACATCCAATCGGAACTTCCGAGGTCGCATGGGAAATCCAA
>CAZADO010000186.1:0-8000 GCA_964483885.1 uncultured Alphaproteobacteria bacterium
CCGCAAAAAAGCTGAAGAATTGCCGCTGCCGAAACTGATTTCGGAGGTGATAATTGAGTCGGGTCTTCGGCCAAGTCTCGAAGAAGAAGGAACCGACGAAGCGCGCAATCGTCTGGAGAATCTTGACCAGCTTATCGCTGCCGCTCAGCAGCGGCGTCGCAACAATCCAGCGATGACGCTCGGTGATTTCCTTCAGGAAGTGGCGTTGATTGCCGATGTCGATGACTGGCAGGATAAAGATGACACCGTAACGCTGATGACGTTGCATGCGGCAAAGGGTCTCGAATTCCCCACGGTTTTTATTGTGGGTCTTGAAGAAGGACTTTTTCCGCATGAACGCAGCAGTGCATCGGAAGCCGATATCGAAGAGGAACGGCGACTGTTCTATGTCGGTGTGACGCGAGCACGAGAGAAGTTGTATTTGACCTATGCCGGACAGAGATGGCAGGGCGGGTCTATTTCCAAGAGTGAACCGTCTCGATTCCTGCGAGAAATCCATCCGGAAAATTTGCAGGGATGGACTCTTCCCAAAGACAAGAAGGACGCCGAACCTCCGTGGTGGAGCGAAAGTGAGAGTGGAGTTGTGCCGGTTCGCTCGCGGGGACGGGCAACCGACAGACGCAAGACGCGATTACCTACAGAGACGAGTTTGCTGTACCGCATCGGAGACTGGGTGGAGCACCCAAAATTCGGACGCGGAGTGGTGACAGCTAAATCAGGAGACTTATCGAATTTAAAAGTGCGCGTCGCTTTTGAAGGAATCGGATCCAAATTGCTCGCCGTAAAATTCGCTTCATTAAAAAAAATTGATCGATGATAACAGAAATAGTCAAAAAAGCGCTGGATGAGGATTTGCCTACAGGCGTCGATGTTACGACAGATACTCTCTTATACGAAGAACTCGTCACTACAGGCATCGTGCAGGCGAAAGCTGAAGGAATTCTGGCGGGGATAAAACCCGCTGTTGAAGTCTTTCGAGTACTGGATTCCGGGCTTCAAATCGAGGTGTTGAAAAACGATGGCGATGCTCTGAAACCGGGCGATAAAATCATGCGCATTACCGGAAATCTTCGGGCAATCCTCCGCGGAGAACGTACCGCGTTGAATTTTCTCTGCCACCTCTCGGGAATTGCTACGTTAACTGCTGAGTTCGTTCGTGCAACCAAGGGATGCTCTATCGAAATACTTGGAACACGGAAGACGTCTCCGGGACTGCGAGCACTCGAAGTCGAAGCGATTCGAAGCGGAGGAGGGGATTGTTACCGCGATAACCTGCAATCTGCGGTGTTGATTAAAGATAATCATCTCGCGGCTCTCGGAGGCTTGTCAGGATTGACTGAAAGACTAAGTGAACTCGCAAAAGAAGCGCCGGATACCTATAAAGATATTATCGAGCGAGGCAAACTTGAAGTCACATCGATTGAAGAATTGAAAGAAGGAATTCGGCTAGGCTTCAAGAGTTTCCTGCTGGATAATTTTCAGGTTTCACAAGTCGAACAAGCGGTGAAAACAGCTCCGAAAGCCATCCAACTTGAAGTATCCGGCGGAGTTAATCTGCAGAACGTTCAAGCCTATGCCCGAACGGGTGTCCATGCGATTTCGATTGGAGCTCTGACACATTCCGCTCCATCACTGGATTTATCCCTTGAAATAGACAAGAGGCAATCATGAAAAAGAAACTACTGGTCGCTGACGACGAAAAAAACCTGCGGTTGCTCTATCAAACCGAGCTGGAGGATGAAGGCTACGACGTGACCGTAGCGGAAAATGCTCAAGAAGTTCTTGACCTTCTGAAGACAAAGCAGTATGACCTGATCATTCTCGATATTCAGATGCCGGGAATGAACGGAATCGAGCTGATGGAAAAGATTCTCGCGAAAGATAAGCGCCAGCTTGTGATTCTGAATACGGCCTATTCCGTTTACAAAGACAACTTCATGACGTGGTCGGCGGATGCGTACGTCGTCAAGTCCGGGGATTTGACGGAACTGAAAACGCGCGTGAAAGAATTACTCACGTCACAGCAGGCAAAATAAGAGACCAACAATGGATACGCTTACGGTAATTATGGCGGGGGGACGTGGAGAACGACTCTATCCGTTGACAAAGGATAAAGCGAAACCTGCTGTGCCATTCGGCGGGATTTACCGGATTATCGATTTCACGCTGTCGAATTGTCTGAATTCCGGAGTTCGCCAGTTGTATTTGCTGACACAATACAGTTCGATCAGCCTCGACAGACATATTCGGATCGGATGGTATCCGCTGTTCAAACAGGAACTCGGAGAGTTCATCGAATCTGTTCCACCGCAGCACCGAACCGCTGAAGGATGGTACACCGGGAATGTGGATGCGGTGTACCAGAATATCAATTTGTTCGAAAGTCACAAACCTGCACATGTTCTGTTGCTCTCCGGTGACCATGTCTATAAGATGGATTACCATGAAATGATTGCCTTTCATCAAGCGAGCGGCGCAGAAGTAACCGTAGGGGCTGTCGAGCTGGATAAAGAGAGCGCGAAGCAGATGGGTGTGATGAATATCGCATCGGATTTTCGGATTCGAGAATTTCTTGAGAAAGTGCCTGATCCTCCGACGATAGCCGGTAATCCGAATAAATGCCTCGTGTCAATGGGAGTTTATATTTTTAATACCCCGAAACTCGTTCGTGAGGCCATTCGAGACGCAAAGCAAAAAGAATCCGCTCACGATTTCGGACGTAACGTCCTAACGCATATGATTGAACGGAAAGAAAAAGTCTATGCGCATGTCTTTCGGGATAAAAATCGAGAAGCTTATCAATACTGGCGGGATATCGGAACTATCGATTCGTACTATGACGCGAATATGGATCTCATCAATGTGGAGCCGCTTTTTAATCTCTACGATGAGAAGTGGCCGATTCGAACCTATCAGGGACAGTATCCTCCCGCGAAGACGGTTTTCTCATTTGAACATGAAGGCCGTGTCGGGGCTGCCTACGACTCGATTGTTTCTCCCGGATGTATCATCTCCGGAGGGCGCGTGTATCGCTCCGTTTTATCGCCGCGAGTCAGAACAAATAGCTATTCTCTTGTCACGGATTCGATTCTGATGGAAGGAGTTCAAATAGGACGAGGGGCGCGCGTTCATCGAGCGATTATCGGAGAAGGAGTTCAAGTGCCTTCCGGCATGCAAATCGGCGTCAATCCAAGCGATGATGCCGCAAAATTCAAAGTAACGTCTCGGGGGATTACTGTTGTTCCGGAAGGAATGATGTTCGCCGCTTCATCATGACCAAATCACAACCGCTTCCTGTCCTGTTTCTCTGGCATCACCATCAGCCCTGCTACCGTTTGCCGAGTTCCGAGTGTGCCCTGATGCCGTGGGTACGGCTGCATGCCGCGCGCGGTTATACGGATATGGCGGCGGTTTGTGAAGCTGAAAATGCTCATGTAACGTTCAATTTCTCTCCCGTTTTATTAGAGCAGATTGCTGAGCAATCCGAAGCACCCGTCGCTGATGAATTCGAACGCGTGTCGCGAATTCCCGCGGCTGATCTGACCGAAGCGGAACGTTCGTTCATTGTCGAACACTTTTTCTCCGCTAATCGCGAAACGCTCATCAATCCGATTCCGCGTTATGCGCAGTTGCTCGAGCTTCGAGGAGACAAAAGCGGTAATGTAAAGAACTTCACTGATGAAGACATTCGGGATTTAACCGTTCTTTTCCATTTGGCATGGTTAGGATTTGCAGCGAGGAAACTGCCCGAAGTCCGCGGACTGTTTGAAAAAGGTCGCGGATTTACGGTTGAAGATTTGAATGTGGTGTTGGAAGTGCATCGCCGAATCCTTCGTGAAGTGATACCGACTTATCGGCGGCTTTGGGAAGCAGACGTTATCGAATTGTCCACATCCCCGTTCGCACATCCGATTCTTCCGCTCCTTTGCGATAGTGCTGCGGTGTCTCTTGGTTTGCCAAAAGTGTCACTGCCGCAAATTCCCTTTAAGTATCCGGAAGATGCGAAAGGACAACTTGCGTGGGCGCATGAGGTATTCAAAAAACACTTTGGAAAAACTCCATCCGGAATCTGGCCGTCCGAAGGATCTGTCTCACCGGAAGCTCTGAGTCTTATCAGCGATGCAGGTTTTCAGTGGGCGGCCAGTGATGAGGAGATTTTGTTTCGCTCTCAGGTAGCAGAACGTACACCTTCCGATGCTTTTGAATCCTTTCAATTTCACGGCAGCGCCCGTGACGTTTCGCTTTTCTTCCGGGATAAAAAACTTGCCGACGCGATTGGTTTTCAATACTCTCGCAATCCCGCCGGAGAATCTGTTTCGGATTTTCTGGGAAACCTGCGCCAAATTGAAAAAACGACTCGCGATAGAGCAAATCGCTGCATACCGGTGATTCTGGACGGCGAAAATCCTTGGGAATATTTTCCCGATGGAGGAGAAGCTTTCCTGCGCGGTTTATATCGAGCGATGGCGAACGAATCTTCGCTTAGTCTTTCGACCTTCTCGAAATATCTGACAGGAGTAACGAAACCAGCGGTTATTTCCAAACTGCATTCCGGGTCATGGATAGATGCCAATTTCCACATTTGGATTGGAGATCCGGAAAAGAACCGTGCATGGAATCTGCTTCGGAATATGAGAAAACGGCTGGAAACAGAGAAAGCGCTCGACAATAAAGATGTTCTGCGTGCTCTTTACTTTGCGGAAGGTTCGGATTGGTTCTGGTGGTTTGGTGAACCGTTTCATTCTCTGTACGAACCCACGTTTGATGCGCTCTTTCGAGGATTTCTAAAAGAAGCATTTAAAGCAGCGGACTTGGACGCTCCTGCAATTCTCGATGCACCAATTGCAGCCGCTCTTTTGCCTGCGGTGAATCTTCAGCCGTCGTTTGAGATGAAGCCCATATTAGATGGCCGGGTGACGTCGTTTTATGAATGGGTTGGTGCGGTTACATTAGATACGCGCAAGTTCGGCGCGACGATGGGACAAACAGAGAGAATCCTCCGGCAGCTTTGCTACGGATTCGATATGGAGACATTACATTTGCGTATCGATTTCACCGATAGAACATGGCAGAATCGCAAAATGCCTCTCCGGCTCATGGTCGAGCTTTTCGGTGAAACAAGCGCGCGGTTTGTATGGGCGCTTGAAAAAGGACAGGACAATAAGCCGCTTAGCGTTGAAAGGGAACGGAATGGAACGGAGAAGCGTTTATCTCAGGCACACTGCGCACTGGATGAAATCGCTGAGATTTCGATTCTTCTTCGCGAAGCCGGTTTAGAACCGGGGCAGGAGTGTTCGTTTGCTGTCGCGGTTTACGAAGATGATTTTCTTCGGGAGAGAATTCCTCGTGAAGGGACTCTCCGTTTTAAAATTCTTGACGCAAAGGAACTGGCGGTACACTGGATGACATAAATCGGAGTTGACAAGAGGTTTGCATGGCAAAACACGGAGCATTTACTTTCATTCTTCATTCCCACCTTCCCTATGTGCTGTCGCATGGTCGATGGCCGCATGGGATGGATTGGTTAAGTGAAGCGGCGACCGAGTGCTACATTCCTATCTTAAAGATGCTGGAGGAATTGGTGGCAGCCGGCATACGCCCAAAGCTGACACTCGGGTTGACACCGGTTCTCTGCGAGCAGCTTTCCGATCCGGTTTTCGTCGAGGAGTTTACGGACTACCTCAAAATGAAAATCGAGACAGCTCAGTTAAATGTCTCTCAGTTTTCTCAGCGAGGAGACGAACATCTATCTTCGCTGGCGCAAATGTGGGTCAAATTCTACCATGATGTCTCGCGCGATTTTGTCGAACGCTGGAATCAGGATTTAGTGGGCGCTTTCAGAAAGCTCCAAGATGCGGGACATATCGAGGTCATTACCTGCGCCGCCACACACGGTTATCTCCCTCTGCTGTCGCGAGACACTGCCGTGAATGCTCAAATCCGACAGGGCGTCGCCAGTTATCGCCGCCATTTTGGAAAAGACCCGGAGGGGATTTGGCTGCCGGAATGCGCTTATCGACCGGGCTATAATTGGGCGAATCCGATTTATCCGGATGCTCCATTCGTGCCGCGAAGAGGCGTGGAGGAGTTCCTTGCTCACTATGGTTTACGCTTCTTCATTATTGATTCGCATCTACTGTCCGGCGGAAAAGCGATAGGTGTTTATCTGGCGAGATTTGAGGGACTTCAGAGAATTTGGGATCAGTATCAGGGAAGCCTCCCGTCCGGCAAAATTGAACAAGCGGATCGTTCGCCCTATACTCTCCACTGGGTTTCTGCAAAGCAGCCGGAGGCGCAGCCTGTTGCCGCGCTGCCGCGAGATCCGCGTACCGGCTTGCAAGTCTGGTCGGGTGAATGGGGATACCCCGGTGACGGCAATTACTTGGATTTCCATAAGAAACATTATCCCGGTGGTCATCGCTATTGGAGAGTGACTAGCCCGAAAGCGGATTTAGGCGACAAGCTTGAGTATTATCCGGAAGCGATTGAAGGCCGCATCCATGAAAATGCCATGCACTTCGCCAGTCTCGTCCGGCAAATTATCAGTGAGGAAAAAGGAAAGTTCCCGACGATTTTCGCGCCCTTCGATACGGAACTTTTTGGCCATTGGTGGTTTGAAGGACCGAAGTGGCTTCGGGAAGTGCTGAAAGAAATTGATCGCGCCCCAGAAGTGGATCTTATGACAGGTGCGGAATATGTTCGTTCGATTGAAGAAGCCAACGTTGTGCAATTGCCGGAAGGTTCGTGGGGAGAAGGCGGATTTCACTATATTTGGCTAAACGACGCGACGCGCTGGACATGGCCGTATGTCTATGACGCCGAGGAAAAAATGGAGACCGCTGTCGTGAATCTCGGAGAGAATCGCGACTCATCGGTACAGAGACTGCTCAGACAGTTGGGGCGGGAGTTGCTGCTTCTGGAGAGTTCTGACTGGCAATTTTTAATCAGTACGCTCAGTGCAGCGGATTATGCCGAGAAGCGCATCCTGCGTCATGCGCACGATTTTGAATTTTTACATGATATTTTGCAGAGAGTCGCGCATGGAGACGAAGTGGGCGATGATGCATGGATGCGTGTTGAAGAGATTGAGAAACGGGACGTTCTGTTCCCGGATATCGATCCTCTTTGGTGGCATCCGCGAGAGTTGAAATTTTAACGTGAAAGAATAGAGGTGGAATTCCATGCCCGAACTTCGGCATGACCCGATTCAAAAACGATGGGTAATTATTGCGACGGAACGCGGACGTCGTCCGTCGGATTTTTTGGTGGACAACGAAAAACCGCAGATGAGTTTTTGTCCGTTTTGCGGAGGAAACGAGGATAAAACGCCTCCGGAAGTCTTTGCATTGCGTACGAACAATAGCGCTCCGAATACTCCCGGATGGGAGGTTCGCGTTGTATCAAACAAATTTCCTGCGCTGGTTATCGAAGGAGATTTAAACCGACAGGGAATTGGAATCTACGACCAGATGAACGGCGTGGGCGCGCATGAAGTCGTCATTGAAAGTCCGGATCACAACGCAGATCTCGCCGATCAGCCAGTTGCGCATCTGGCAAAAATTTTCAAGGTCTATCGAGAGCGATTGGTGGACTTGCAGCGTGATCTTCGGTTCCGGTATGTTCTGATTTTCAAAAATTACGGACTGACCGCAGGGGCGTCTCTGAGTCATCCTCATACGCAATTGATTGCCACACCGATTACGCCGCGCACCGTCGCGATTGAATTGGATTCAGCGCGTGAGCATTATTCGATTAAAGAACGATGTCTCTTCTGCGATATCATCAATCAGGAACTCGACCAAGGAGTTCGTGTGGTCGGTTCCGAAGAAGGATATCTCGTCGGGACGCCTTATGCGTCGCGCTTTCCTTTCGAGCTTCTGGTAACGCCGATTGAACATCATCATGATTTCGGTCAATTGTCCGATGAGGATCTTAATCGCTTGGCTTTCGTCATGAAAAAAACGTTGTTGCGACTGAAGCAAGCTCTCAACGATCCGCCG
>CAZADO010000187.1:0-9399 GCA_964483885.1 uncultured Alphaproteobacteria bacterium
AGCGACGCTCCTGAGCTTAAGCTCGGGCAAGTAAAGCTCGCAGGTGAAGAAGGAAATTGGCAGCTTGAAGTCGAAGTGCTGCAATCGACCGAACCTCCCTATGAATTGGAATTCCCGCTTAAAGCTTTTTGCGAGGGTGGGTTAGAAATCGAGCAGCCTGTGCGTCTTTCGACAGGGCGCATTGTGAGCACAATTCGCACTCCAGTTCGTCCGGAATATGTAGCGTTGGATCCGGATGCTCACGTGCTTCGAGTGCTGTGGCCTGATGAATTGCCCGCAACAATTGCTACTATCATTGGTGCGCCGAAACGTTTATTTGTGTTGCCCGGTGGTGATGACGCTGGAATGAGCAATAGCGAGAGGCAACTGTTCGAAAGTCTTATAGGTGAATGGGGTGGCGATATCGTAGAAGGATTAGCTTGGCAGGATAACGCCGAGCCGGGCCAGGCGGTGATTATTCCATGGCGTTTCGGCGAGCTGAAAGCGGCAGGATGGCCTGATATAGGCGAGGAAGTCGCACAAAGCAGCGGTAATGCCGTGCAGGTTCATGAACTTCTGCGTATGGGGGAGGGAGTATTGTCTCCGACAATCATCTGTGGAAAAGACAACGAAGGTAGATTGTTGATGCTAATCAATTCGGCAGAATCCAAAGAGCTTCTTTCGCTTGCACGCAGACTTCCTCACTATGGAAAATATAGTTATTTGGGATTTGGAAAAGGACGACATGTCGTCAAGGGTGTTTGGGAACCCACTTCATCTTTAACATTGCGGGAGGTCACACTTCCATGACTGAGAAAACAGACTGGGTTCCGCTACCGAAATTACCCGGGGGTGTTTATGTGGCGATGATAACGGAAGTTCTGGACGAGAAGAATATCCCTAATCTTGTCAAGACGGATCTCGCGGGCGGAGGGCTGGGAGTTGTTGCGGGCACATCGACTGTGGGAAAACCGTGGCGCATTCTCGTGCCGCGAGACAACTATGAAGAGGCACTTCATATTTTCGAGAGTATTGCAGGCACCTCCTGAGCGCAGACATGTCGTCGTATTGCGCTTCAAGAGAGCGGATTTGACTTTCGAGTAATTTTTTGTATATTGCTCCCACGTCCTGCTTTCGCAGGTAAAAAAGACGTGTTGGAGCAATAAATTTTTAAAGGCCTATGACTGAGATAATTGATATTTTCGCGCGTGAAGTTTTAGACTCACGCGGCAATCCGACGGTTGAAGTGGAAGTCGTTCTTGAGGGAGGTTCTATGGGACGTGCTATCGTTCCTTCGGGAGCTTCCACCGGAGAACATGAAGCTGTCGAATTGCGCGACGGCGACAAGAAACGCTTTCAGGGAAAAGGAGTCCTCAAGGCGGTGCAATCGGTCAACGTGGAAATCGCTGAGCATATTATCGGACTCGATGCCAGTTATCAGCAGGAAGTGGATTCCAAGCTGCAGGAGCTGGATAGTACTCCCAATAAGTCGAAGTTAGGCGCTAACGCTGTTTTGGGCGTTTCCCTCGCCGTTGCGAAAGCGGCGGCGGTGGCTTTGGAATTACCGCTCTATCAATATCTGGGCGGCGTTGGCGCGAAGACGTTGCCGGTGCCACAGATGAATGTCGTCAATGGAGGCGTTCACGCGGACAATCCTCTCAATTTTCAGGAATTCATGATTGTGCCGCGCGGCTTCGACAGCTTTGCTGAAGCGTTGCGCGCGGGAGTCGAGACATTTCACGCGCTGAAAAAGGTACTGAAAAGCAAGGGATTTTCGACGAATGTCGGCGATGAAGGCGGATTTGCTCCGGAATTGAAAACTCATCGCGAAGCCATTGAAACGATTCTGATGGCGATTGAGAAAGCGGGCTGGAAACCGGGGAAGCAGATTGCTCTCGCTCTGGATCCCGCATCATCGGAATTTTTCGATGCCAAGAAAAATGTCTATGATTTAAGCTGCGAAAAAGTGTCTTTTTCGCCGGAGAAGATGGTGGATTATTATGCCGAGCTATGCAAGGATTATCCTATTATTTCCATCGAAGACGGCATGGCGGAGGACGACTGGGATGGATGGAAGCTTCTCACGGATAAAATCGGGCACAGCGTGCAATTGGTTGGTGATGATCTCTTTGTCACCAATGTCCGGCGACTTTCCGAAGGAATTGAAAAAGGAATCGCGAATGCGGTTCTCATTAAGCTAAATCAAATCGGTACCCTGTCTGAGACGTTGGACACCATCGATATGGCGCGGAGAGCAGGGTATCGTCAAGTGATATCACATCGCTCGGGGGAAACCGAAGATACGACTATCGCAGACCTTGCTGTTGCGACCGGCTGCGGGCAGATTAAGACCGGCTCGGCTTCCCGGACGGATCGCATCTGCAAATACAATCAACTGCTGCGCATCGAAGAAGAACTTGGCGCGGACGCGACGTATTTCGGTAAATACTGGCAGGCTTAGAAGCGAATGGCGACACGCGCTCGAAAAACATCCTTATGGGTCTTCGGGGGGCTGGCAGGAGCGGTTCTGCTTCTGTTTGCCGGGCCGGTTATCCTTGGGGAAGGAGGATTGATTCGCTATTTCGAGCTACGGCGTGACTTGAAAAGGACACAGGAACAGATCGCTGTCATGCGTGCTCAAAATACGGAATTGAAGAGGCAGCTTGAGCTGCTCCGCGCTAAATCGCCGGAAGCGCTGGAAGAGGAAGCTCGCCGTCACCGATTAATTGGCCCAAACGAGGAGCTGTACGAAATCGAGATTCGATAGCAGGGAAGAAGTGGTATAAATCAAACGCCGTTTGCGACAAGCAAGCGGCTTTTTTAGTGATTATAATGGTGTGTAAGTGTTCATAAATTCCGGCCGGGTTACGCGCGATTATTTCATTGGAAATCCATTGGAGCTCTGCGCTAAACCCGGCTCGGCGAGCAGAGAAAAAAACGTACGGCCACGGAATAATCCGTGGCCGCAAGTGTATAGAGATGAATGCACCTTAAGAAAAACGGTGTTGCAAATCTGCTCGCTCTAATTTGGAGCTTTAGGCCTCCCAGATGTGGTTGTTAACAAGTTTCGTCATCTCGAACATGTTCACCTGAGCTTTGCCACCGAAGATGGGCCGGAGTTTCGAATCCGCATTAATCATCCGGCGATTGGCTGAATCCTGAAGCGCGTGCTTCTTGATGTAGACCCAGAGTTTCTTCGTAATTTCGGTGCGCGGAATCGGCTTGGTACCGACAACTTCGCCAAGAAGAGCGTCTGGCTGCATGGGCTTCATAAATGCCGGATTGGGCTTACGAGGAGTTTTCTTCTTGGTGGCTTTCTTCTTGGTGGCCTTCTTCTTGGTAGCCTTCTTCTTGGTAGCCTTCTTCTTGGGGGCTTTCTTCTTAGTGGCCTTCTTCTTAGTGGCCTTCTTCTTAGTGGCCTTCTTCTTAGTGGCCTTCTTCTTGGTGGCCTTCTTCTTGGTGGCCTTCTTCTTGGTAGCCTTCTTCTTGGTAGCCTTCTTCTTGGTAGCCTTCTTCTTCGTGGCCTTCTTCTTCGTGGCCTTTTTCTTCGTGGCTTTCTTCTTCATCGCCATTGTTTTTCTCCTTCTAACAGATTACTTCTGGTTTTCCGCCTGTGTAAATCAAGATTCAGCACGACTGTGGTCAAGATCCCGAATCAGCTCAACTTCCTTCTCGGAAGAGCATTTGGGATCGACACACGAGGGTGTCTCTTTTGTAAACAAAGTCTCTATATGAAAATTTGTCGTGCCGATTGTCAGCAGGGTGAAGAGTCTTTTTCGCAGGATAAATGGCCGATTTACGCTGCGAACTCTCCAGATAAAGAACAACCCTGCACCGATAAGAGAATCGTAAAAAAGGCTCGAATTGCCTGAAAGCGAACCAAAGATTCTCAGAAAGTGACAGACGGTTCCACCGCTGGCAACGTTTTCTATCTTGAAAAGCCCGCGCCGAATTCTGATGATTTTCGCGTTTTTCAAGTCCGCCCTGCAAGCAGGACAGAAAACAGCCAGTCCCCCCTTGGAATTCTATAACCAAGAATATAGCAGGTTCAAAGCTCAATGTCAAGGATTTCTTTCATTAATTTCGTTTTTTTCCCTGCTGAATGCCTAAAATTGCGACTGGAAACTATAGCTTGGATACTGTGGTGAAAGGAGTAGGACAGTCTTGAGAGCCTTTTTATAGTGAATCCGACCCATGTTTCGCTTTGTCACATCCCCTGCGAGCTGGCTTGAAGAGATACTCTTTATCCTATTCGGAATCGTTGTTCTCTTAGCTATGAGCGCTCTGATTATGATGCCCTGGCGGAGAAAAACTGCGATAACCGAGACTGATAGCCAGCTCCCCGCCCCTCGTTTTGACGCCCGCCGCAACGGTCGGGGAACCTTCTATCCATGGATTCCCATAGCCTGAAAGCTCTTTATTAGCAGGATAGTGGATATCACAGTGCCAGCACGGAGCGACTTCGCCCTAAGACAAAAATCGCTACTCCAAGGCAAACGGTACTGCCAATCAGCATCGTTGCCGGTGCGCCGATTGCGGAAGCCACCACACCCGCCAGAATGTTTCCGATGGGAACCAGCCCGATAAAGCCGGTAGTGTAAAGCCCCATGACACGTCCTAACAGCTCATGAGGGGTTTGCTTTTGAATAAGGATAATCAGCGAGTTGAGCATCAGAAACATCGCAAATCCGGCCAATGCCAGTAGAGCCAGTGACAGCAAAAACGATCGGGAAAGCGAAAAGCCTAAAAATCCGAGAGCGACTCCGATGGCACCACCGAGAACCATGCGGCCGCGGCGGCTGTCACGAGAAAACGTTGCAACCATCAGTGAGCTTGAAAGTGCTCCGATACCCATCGCTCCCATCAGGGCTCCTAAACCCCGTACACCGACGTTAAGGACTCTGTCAGCGAAAATGGGCATCAGGACAACCATTGTGAAGCCGAAGACGCCATAGAAGGCGAGGGCTATCATGAGAGGGCGAATGACGTCGTGTCTGCGCATAAAAGAGAAAGCCTGCGCGAGTTGTCTCAGGAAGGGATCCGGATTTATAATTCGAATTTGTTCCAGCCCGCGCATTGACAGAAGGCTGACAATGACGCCTGAGAAGGTCAGAGCATTGATGAGAAAACATCCGCCCTCGCCCACCAGCGGCACTAAAAAACCGGCAATCGGAGGCCCGACAATTCGGGCGGAGTTGAAGACCGTCGAATTCAAGGCAATCGCATTGTCCAGATCGTCTTTGCCTACCATTTCACGGATAAAAGCGAGGCGCGCCGGCGTATCCATCGCCATCATGAGTCCCACCAGGATAGCCAGTATGATGATTTGGTAGAGCTGAATAATGCCACTGACGGTCAGAATTCCCAAAACAGCCGATAGAAAAGCCATCCCACTCTGGGTGATAATCAGCACCCGTCTCTTATCATAGCGATCCACAAGCACTCCGCCAAAAGAGGAGAGAAAGAGCGAGGGCATAAAGGGCATGGCACCAGCGACTCCCAGCCATAAGGGGCTGTGAGTCAGTCTCCAGACAAGCCATCCCAGAGCCAAGCTCTGCATCCAGGTTCCGATAAGGGACACCATTTGCCCGAACCAGAAAAGACGGAAATTGCGATGTCGCAGTGCACGAAACATGACAGGTTCAAATTATGATTGAGGCGCAGGATTTTCTCATACCTAAAAATTACTGAAAATCCCGGGGAATATATAGATAAACAAACGCCGAAACCAAAAGGTTTCGGCGTTTGGCTTTTCCGATATAGAAGAAAAATTAGAAACCAAAGGCTGGAGGCAACGCCGGCATTGGTTTACGCCTTTTCGTGGCCTTCTTCTTCGTGGCTTTCTTCTTAGTAGCCTTCTTCTTCGTGGCCTTTCTCTTGGTGGCTTTCTTCTTGGTAGCCTTCTTCTTCGTGGCCTTCTTCTTGGTGGCTTTCTTCTTGGTGGCCTTCTTCTTGGTGGCCTTCTTCTTGGTGGCCTTTCTCTTGGTGGCCTTCTTCTTGGTGGCCTTTCTCTTGGTGGCCTTTCTCTTGGTGGCCTTTCTCTTGGTGGCCTTTCTCTTGGTGGCCTTCTTCTTGGTGGCCTTCCTCTTGGTGGCCTTCCTCTTAGCTGGACTCATGTTTAATTCTCCTTGTTGGTTGACTGAGGACAGAGACTCGTTCGGGAACAATTTAATTTTGGCACTGAAGCTTGGCGCTGCCCTCCTCGAAAACTTCAGCACTGCGGAGGTGTGTGAAAATTTCTTTCACTTCCGCATTGCACATGGGTGGCCGGCATCGTCATTTCTTTGCGATGCCACAAAAGCCTATTGCAGCCCGGCTTTTGGTTTTCCGGCGTTTTTCACCCACACAAAGTGCATTTATGTGAACTACGGTTTGTTGTTCCCGGATCCATGAGATGCATGGATCGTGAGTTCCTAATTCGGGCTGCGAACTCTGCTGAGCAGAGCCGTCAGATTTTCCCGCGCTCGCATCATCAGATGACCGATGTTCATTTCAGTCAGCGTCCCTTCACTCACGACGCGGCGTCCATTGACAAAGACATCTCGAACATTTTGCGGCATTGCGCTATGAACAAGTGCCGCTTCAATATCTTGTGAAGGGCAAGTATTGGGCCGATTTAAATCAATCACAACAACATCGGCGAGCTTACCTGCTTCGAGAGTACCGATCTCTTTCTCTTTTCCGAGTGCTTCCGCTGCCTTCCGTGTGGCCATTTCGAGAACAGCAGGTGCATTCAATCGACCGACTCCCAAACGTCCGGATTGGATCAGTACTGCAAGACTCATTTCACGGAAAATGTCCAGCGTATTATTGCAAGGAGCACCATCCGAACCCAGTGTCACAGATACTTTTTTTTCAAGCATTTCCGGTATGGGAGCGATACCGGAACCGAGTTTTAAATTCGCTGTCGGACAATGCAGAACATGAGTGCCGGTTTGCGCTAACAGCTCGATTTCGGACGGGTCTAAATGAATGCAATGCGCGATAAAAGTTGTCGGTCCCAGAAGCTTCAGAGAGTGCAAATATTCGATATTTCCAAGACCCGTCTCATCTCGCACTTGTTGTGTTTCCGAATAATTTTCGGAAGCGTGCGTATGAATGCGAAGTTTTTCTTGCGCGGCAAAATTTACCACATCATGGAGTAAAGATTCACTGCATCCTAACGCGAAACGCGGTGCGAGACAGATTTCAATACGTCCGTCATCTCGACCATGCCATGCTTTTTTCAGCCGAAGTACATCCGCGATGGCGTCTTCTCGAGATTCGGAGAAATTTGCGATGCCAACAGGCTTGTCAACGAGGGATTTTCCTACAATCGCGCGAAGTCCTAAGCGTTCTACGACCTCGAGCAGACTGTCTGTGTGGCGCGCCGCTTCCATTGTCAGGACGGTTGTCGTTCCCGATAAAAAGAGTTCAGCAATCGCGAGCTCGGTGGATGCGGCAATGGATTCGGCATCGTGCGCCGCTTCAAAGGGAAGAATCCGCTGCATGAGCCAGTCCAGCAGCGACAGATTCTCAGCGGTATTGCGAAAGAGCGTTTGAGAAAGATGGATATGGGTTTGAATAAAACCCGGCAATACGACACAGTTATCACACGGTAAAATTTTATCCCCGTCTTGAGGTCGAATCGATCCGACATCGGTGATGCGATGACCTTCAATACGCAGACTTCCGACAGTCGGCGAATCTCCGGGGCGCATGGTCAGGAGCGTTGCGTTCGAAAGAAAAATCGGTGGATTCACAAAGACGTTCCCTTCTTACACGTGCGGCGTTCCTGTACGATCAAAGAGCGCGAATAGTACATCTTATCAGAAACTCGGAGCCGTTGATAGAGTCGATGTTTGATTTGCTCACGCTGGCGATATTTCATCACGTCCGAGGTTTCTTCACACTACAGTTACCATATTTCCTGAGTCGGCGATATCGTTTCTGTTACAACGCTGCGAACAGGTTTTCTTTCTTGTTTGAACGCTCTTCCGGATAATTCAAGATGCCCATTTCGCTGCAATCGAGACGAACAAGACGGCATTCGATTCGCATTGAAACGAGTGCGAAATATCTTCAAAGAGCATTTTATCGCCGATGTACAGAAACACAAAAATGGAAAGAGCAATGCTTAATATATAACACGCAATAGAAAATAGCAAGTCATTTTTCAAAAAAATGCAAAAAATCATGCTCAACTGTGCGATTCGAGCCAATTCTTACCATAGCTGAACTCGACAATCACGGGCACCGAAAGGGGCAAAGCTTGTGTCATTTCATCTTCCACGATGCTCACGAGCGCGTCAATTTCACTTTTGGGCAACTCGAAAACGAGTTCATCATGAACCTGAAGCACCATGCGAGCGGCAAGTTTTTCTCGACGGATTCGAGCGGCAACACGCACCATCGCGAGCTTAATCATGTCCGCGGCCGTCCCTTGAACCGGCGTATTAATCGCGGTTCTTTCCGCGAATTCGCGAGCCTGCCTGTTGGAAGCATTGATATCCGAAATCGTACGCAAACGCCCTAACAATGTTGACACGACGCCGGTTTTTCGACACATTGCGATGGTGTCTTCCATGAATTTTTTCACACCCGGATAGAGGTCGAAATATTTCTCACGAAACTCTTTGGCCTCGTAGCGAGGGATACCTAATTCTTCCGCAAGACCGAAATCAGTTTGGCCGTAGATGATGCCGAAATTGACTGTTTTAGCGCTTCGGCGCATTTCCGGCAGCACATCTTCCGGTGGGATTCCATAAATCAGCGCGGCGGTTTCGCGATGAATATCGCCGCCGCTTTGAAACGCTGCTTGAAGTCGCTCATCTCCGGAAAGATGCGCCATGATTCTGAGTTCGATTTGACTGTAATCGGCTGAAAAGATGACCCAGTCTCTATTTTCGGGAACGAAAGCCTCGCGAATACGACGACCGACCGCCGTGCGAATCGGAATATTCTGCAGATTGGGATTGGCTGATGAGAGGCGTCCTGTCGCGGTCGCTGTTTGGCCGAATGTGGTGTGCACGCGGCCGGTATCGGGATGAACAAGTGTGGGAAGCGCGTCCAGATAAGTGGATTTCAATTTCGTCAGCGTGCGATAATCGAGGAGACGCAGCGGCAAATCATGGTGAGAAGCCAAAAATGTCAACGTCGCCACATCCGTCGAGCGTCCGCTTTTGGTTTTGCGCTGTACGGGAAGTTTGAGTTTGTCAAATAAAACTTCCGCCAATTGTTTCGGCGAATTCAAATTGAAGCGGCAGCCTGCCAGCGCATAACATTCTTCTTCGAGACGAGATAAATCCCGTTCGAGTTCCTTCGACATGTCACGCAGCAGGTCCACATCGAGCCGAACTCCGGCGTATTCCATTTCGACGAGCACCGGCAAGAGAGGCAATTCAATCGTCTGAAGAACTCCGTCAAGCTTCTCCTCTTTAA
>CAZADO010000188.1:0-2756 GCA_964483885.1 uncultured Alphaproteobacteria bacterium
ATTCTGTAGGCAGACTACCAGCCCGTGTCTATCAGTCAGGGCAAGTATTTGCAGGTCTGAAAGAAACCGGAGCCGGCGTCGACTACGTTTCACCCGCCAATAACGACGGATGTGAATTATGCCACACAGATCCATACCTAAAGCACGGTTACATCTACGGCCAAGTAGACAACGATCCCTCAACAGACATGTACACATGTAAAGCATGCCACCTAGACAACGGCGAAGGCGGCCACTATGAATGGCAGCTCCTAGTCGATGATCCTGAAAAGGCTGTTGAATGGCTCGGCTCAGACGAAGATACTTCCATCTTCACGGCTGAAGAGTTAGCAGAACTAGCCTACACGACATCACTAATGAACGACGTACACAGGTCACACGCAATGGAATTCCCATACCCACAGTCAATGGCAAACTGCATCGTCTGCCACGAGGACAAACTAGACCTCATCTTGACAGATGAGAACCTGAACCTCGAGACATGCAAGAGCTGTCACCCAATGACTGGCTCAGAGGAATATGGTACAGCAGAGATCGCTCTAGAGACCATAATCCCCGCAACTATACATGGCTCAATGGACTGGGAAACAGTAGACTGTTCCGGTTGCCACGAGTTCAGTGACATACACAGCGGCTACGACAAGATGATCTACACCGCTGACGGCGTCAAGTACTCAGAAGCTATAGTAGTCTCCATAGATGATGCATCCAAATCTGGAAACACGCTGACAATCGAGTTCAGCGCCACCGGAAGTGCCGGTACGGTTGACTCGGCGGATATCGTTCCAGAAGTGATGATTGGTCTCTACGGTTACGACACCAAAGACTTCATCGTCAACGGACATGACCGCTACGACAGCAGTGGCAACGGTGTCATCTCCCGCAGCGACGGCGACCTACCAAAGGGCGCTTACGAGGTGGGTACCGAACATGACTACTTCACCACAGTCACCGATAGCCCAGGCTCATGGGCAGTTACGACTGACCTATCCGAATGGGCTGCCATGCTTAATAACGGCACTATAAAGAGAATAGAAATAGCCGTACTATCCATGGTAGACGATGCCGATGGTGAAGAAGTAGCTATCAACGCCGTTTCCAGAACCTTTGACATCGCCAGCAACGACTTCGATGACTACTTTGACCCCATAGTAAAGGTTGAAGAAGGATGTAACAACTGCCACGACGCACTTGGTACAACTTTCCACTCGCCTGACTACGGCGGCAGTGTAACGGTTTGCCGAATGTGCCACGTCACGCTCTCGGGCGGCTCTCACCTGGAGATGCAGTCGAGAAGCATCGACTCATACGTCCACGCGATCCACTCGATGCAGTACTTCGACATTGGTGACGTTGACTTCACAAACGATGTAGAGGCCCTTGAGTACGAGCACCACACAGAGTTGTTCCCGTACCCAACACACGGAATCACAGACTGTGAGTCATGCCACTATGAAGGCACATACAATGTGCCCGATCAGACCAAGTCACTACCTGGTCTGCTATCGGCATCTGATGAAGTTGAAGACAGAGACATCGGCGATGTGCCCTCATATGTCACTGGACCCGCTTCAAGAGCATGTGGAGGATGCCACAGAGCCGTGCTGATCAAGGAAGACGAAGCTAGCGAGCTAATATCCTTATTCCAGCATACCAAGCAGGGAGGATACCTCATCGAGGCAGATGACGACACTCTCATGAAGGTAATCAACGAAATCATGTCCTACTTTGACTAAACGAAAATGCGATGTGGATAAAACCACTTCGCAAACCCCTTTTTTTATATATCTATAAAAATTTTAAACGTGGATCTTAACGCATATCATTTTACACAGAAACAGATCCCTACGGGAACCCACATGACCTAAGATATAAGCCAATCATGAAAACCTATCAGCGGACTCACGATCAACGAACCCCTCAACACCATAACGAGACACGGGCTTCAAAACACCATCCACCTCCGCCAGTATAATACTTAACCCTCAATACGAAAACCTCACACAGATTCATAACAACTCACACCAACAAGAAAAAAAATGCACCATTTCCCCACCAGCCGACCCCAAAGGTGGCGCAGCCGATGGGATTCGAACCCATGAGGCACGAAGGCCACTGGTTTTCGAGACCAGCACAATAACCACTCTGTCACAGCTGCCCACCAAAAACCAAGGCACGCATCAATTAACCCTTTCCCTCAACAAAACGCCTGAGCCCTTCCCATCCCTCACGGTCCTTCACGCTCACCACCTCAACCGCCTCACCCCCACTCATAAGCTTGGGACGACCCACACCCACACGCCGGAGCAAATACTCTGCCGCCCTGAGAATTTTACCGTTAAACTCGCTATCCGCAAGATCCGCTAGGGAAACAATCAAAGCCTCCAAGCTCTTCGGCTTCGTAGCCCCCACATCCCCATGATGAGCAGCCACCACATGCACCA
Organism: uncultured Alphaproteobacteria bacterium; assembly: GCA_964483885.1. Lineage (GTDB taxonomy): Bacteria > Electryoneota > RPQS01 > RPQS01 > DYHQ01 > JAUXGA01. The sequence continues at coordinate 2,445 of CAZADO010000188.1, forward strand.
CATCCCACGGGAACCCTCGGCGAATCATCTCACCCACCATCAAACTCAAGTGATCCACCCTGCCACCAAAATCACTAGTACGAAAACCGCTATCATCTGAAGCCTCATAACAATAACACTTCATCACATCATGAAGCAAGGCTCCAGAAACCACACAGTCCCGATCCACTACACCACCATAACACTCCTCAACAACATCACACAAAGTCAACGAGACCCTTACCACAGAAGCCGTATGCTGCAACAACCCACCCACATAACTATGATGCTGATAAGCCCCAGCGGGACAAACCTCAAGCGGCAGACAAGGCG
>CAZADO010000189.1:0-3025 GCA_964483885.1 uncultured Alphaproteobacteria bacterium
TGCGCCAAATTGGCGTAAAGTGCCCGCCGATGGCTCGCTGTTCTCGATAGTTTGCGGCCGGTTTTACGATGTCTCATTTGCGACCATAATCGGGGTTAAGATACTTTTCAACATCCATACCGAACTCCAGACTTTTATTCCGCAAAATCTGTGAGAGTTCGGTCAGTGATTTACGTCCGAAGTTTTTAAACTTCAGCATTTCATTTTCATCGCGGCATACCAAATCCGCAATCGTGCGAATCTTCGCTTCCTTCAAACAGTTGGCGCTTCGCACGGAAAGCTCCAAATCTTCGACAGGCTTGCGCAGCAGTTTGCGAATACGAAGCACTTCCTCATCAATATCTTCTTCTTCTTCTTTTTCCGGTTTCAAATCGAAATTGATGAAGAGTTGAATGTGATCGCGTAGAATCCGACCTGCAAACGTCAGAGCATCATCTGGAGTAATCGATCCATCCGTCCAGATTTCAAGAATCAGCTTCTCGTAATCCGTCCGCTGGCCGACGCGAGTATTCTCAATCGAATACGTCACATTCCGAATCGGGGAAAAGACGGAATCCAGAGGAATCGTCCCGATGGGTGCATCCGGCATGCGGTTCTCTTCGGCTGGAATAAAACCGCGTCCCTTCCGAATAATGAGTTCCGCTTTTAGACGCGCATCCTTGTTGAGAGTCGCCAGATGCAAATCAGGATTCAGCACTTCAAAATCCGTATTCCCTGCCTGAATATCACGTGCCGTGAAGTCGCAAGGACCCTGAAGATCGACAACAACCTTGTCGGGCTTCTTGCTCAGCAGTTTGAAACGAATATTCTTTAAATTAAGTGCGAGTTCCGTGACGTCCTCGGCGATCCCCGGAATCGTTGAAAACTCATGCAGGATTCCAGCGATTCGCATGGAAACGATTGACGCTCCCTGCAGAGAAGCCAACAACACGCGACGTAACGCATTGCCGATGGTTACTCCGTAGCCTCTTTCCAAAGGCTGAACGATAAACTTTCCGTAGGTATCCGTATGGTTTGTTTCGTCCAGTTCAATGGCTTCGGGCATTTGAAAGTTCAACCCATTCATAAAAACCCTCTGACCTCGTTACCGGGAATAGAGTTCCACAACCAATTGTTCGTTCACATCGAAAGGGATGTCCGCCCGATTCGGGCGCTCCAAGAATACCCCTTCCATTTTTGCTTTGTCAAGCGAAAGATAGGGAACGGTTTTGCCTTCTCTCACTTTTTGCATTGCGTCATGGACCGCTACAAGTTTTTTCGAACGATCTTTCACACGAATAACATCATCAGGTCGGAGACAATACGAAGGTATATCAACAATCTTTTCATTCACAAGAAAATGGCGATGCAGCACCAGCTGTCGCGCTTGACGCCGCGAATTGGCAAATCCCATCCGGTAAATGACGTTGTCCAGTCGGCTCTCGAGAAGCTGGAGCAGGATTTCTCCCGTCACACCTTTCTTCCGCTGTGCTTCTGTGAAGAATCGGTGGAACTGACGTTCTCCGAGTCCATAGTTATAGCGGATTTTCTGCTTCTCACGAAGCTGAAGACCGTACTCGGAAACTTTTGAACGCCGACGCCGCCCATGCATACCCGGAGGATAGCCTTTGCGCTCGAAAGAACACTTGGGGCTGTGGCAGCGATCCCCTTTCAGAAACAGCTTCTTGCTTTCACGGCGGCAGATTTTACAGGCCGATCCATGATACTGTGCCATACGCGATAGTTCCTATGCTTTCAACAATCTTGTCAATTTAGTATTTTTCTATGTCACTATACGACATCCCTCTTGAAAGGGAGTTCGCGAAAAAATTGTTTAAACCCGACGACGCTTGCGTGGACGACAACCATTATGCGGAATCGGTGTCACATCCTGAATAGAAATAACCGATAATCCCGCCGCCGCCAATCCGCGAATGGCGCTCTCTCGCCCGGCCCCCGGTCCTTTGACACGGATAGCAACTTTGGAAAGTCCGAGCTCCATCGCCGCCTTTCCCGCCGAACTGGCCGCAAGCTGCGAGGCAAAAGACGTATTCTTCCGTGACCCTTTAAAGCCCATTCGTCCGCCTGTAGCCCAAGAAATCACATTCCCATAGTTGTCGGTTATCGTGATTTTCGTATTATTGAACGAGGCCTTGATATGCGCGAGGCCATTAGCTTCGACACGTTCTTTTTTCTTTTTCGTCCGCTTCTTTTTTACCGTGGCCACGAAAATATCTCCTTGTCTCTTTCGAATCTATCGAAAGAATTCGAATCCTAAATCCGATTTACTTCCCGACTTGTCTCTTGACCTTAATGGGAGTGCCTTTCTTCTTGCCTTTGCGTGTTCGGGCGTTGTTTTTCGTATTCTGCCCTCTCGCCGGCAATCCCCGTCGATGACGAATGCCACGATAACAGCCGATATCCATCAGCCGCTTAATATTCATCGTGATTTCCGTACGTAAGGGACCTTCCACTTTCACTTCTGCAATCGCCGAACGGATACTGTTGAGTTCTTCGTCCGTCAACTGAAACGTCCGCTTATTCCAGTCCACTCCGCAGGTTGTTAAAATCTTCTGCGATAAAGGACGCCCGATTCCGAACACATAGGTCAGCGCCACTTCAATTCTTTTGTCCCGTGGAATGTCCACTCCGGCAATACGCGCCATTTTTTACCTCAAATTCCTTTAGCGTTTATCCTTGGCGCTGCTTATGTTTCTTTGAACGGCTGCAAATCACCATCACTTTACCATGGCGCCGGATAATCTTGCAATAGTCGCACATTTTTTTTACAGATGAACGCACCTTCATGGCTGTCGCCTCTTGTTTGAAAATCCCCCAAGCTGCCGGAATTCCAGCAGACTTTTGTTCGCATTATTTGTATCGATACGTAATACGGCCACGCCGCAAATCATAAGGGGAAAGTTCCACCGTGACTCGATCTCCGGGAAGAATCTTGATGAAATGCATTCTCATTTTTCCGGAAATGTGGGCCAGAATCGTATGACCATTTTCCAGTTCGACCTGAAAGGTGGCATTCGGAAGCGTT
>CAZADO010000190.1:0-10280 GCA_964483885.1 uncultured Alphaproteobacteria bacterium
ATGACCTGAAATGGCAATCGGAGAATACGAATCGTTTCGCCCACGGGGTCGTTGCCCTGAAAGAGATTGTCCACCACCGTTTTCCCGATGACACACACTTTCGCCGACCCGCGCATATCGGCATCGTTAAACATGCGGCCATTGGAGATTCCATAGCGTCGAATGTCAATAAGCTCAGGCCATACGCCATACATCGACGACGACCAATTCTGATTGGCATAGACCAGCTGAGCAGATAGCCGAATCGTCGGGCTGATAGCGCGTACACTTGGACATTGCGTGCTTATCGCTTCAACATCTTCGAGCGTGAGATTATTGCGTGTTCCCCAAGCGCTCCGCGCGCCTCCTCTCGTCGTGCTGCCTGAAAAAATCATAAAGACATTATCTCCGAGAGACGAAATTTGCGCGCGGACACTCGTGCGAGCACCGGTCGTGATGCCGACCATAGAAACGACGGCAGCCACACCGATAATCACACCTAACATCGTCAACGCGGCGCGCATTTTGTTGCGCACGAGCGCTTGCAGACTAACACGCAGTAACTCAAGAATGTTCATAGTAATTGCAAGTCATTGGTACAATACGATCATCGCCTGCGCGGGCGACCACCAAATCCCGGCGCCGCCGTTGCATTGACCGAAGAGATGCCGGTTAATCCGACGATGATAGGTTCTCCCTCTTTCAAATCACCTGACACAACTTCCACATAACTGCCGTCATTAAGTCCAACTGTCAGGCGGCGGGGTGCAGGCTGACCGTCCTTCTCTTTTACATAAACCGTGGCCTCATTTCGCGGCTTCTCATTTTCTTCTTGTTCAGCCGCTTCGCTTTTTCGAGGCGGGTGCGCGTCACCGGTGGAATTGCTCTTTGCTTGAGGCTTCGGTTCGGGAGGACGAAAACGCAGAGCAATCGCAGGAACACGAAGCACATTATCCCGCCGAGCTGTAACCACTGTGACATTCGCTGTCATGCCGGGGCGCAGCTTGAGCTCAGGATTTTTAACAGCGATAATCACGGGATATGTCACTACGTTCTGCTCATCTTTAGCCGCATAGCGAATCTGCCTGATTGAGCCGTGAAATTCTTCGTCGGGATAACTATCAACGGTGAAAGTCGCTTCCATGCCCTCGCGCAAACCGCCAATATCCGCTTCATCAATGTAGGTTTCGATTTGCATCTCGCTCAAATCCTGAGCAATCGTGAAAAGTGTCGGTGCCTGCAGCGATGCCGCCACAGTCTGACCGACATCCACATCGCGAGAAATCACAACGCCGTCTATGGGCGAAGTGATAACAGAGTAGGCCAAGTTGACCTTGGCGCGCTTGAGCTGGGCGTCCGCTTGGCGAACACTCGCACTCGCCAAATCCACAGCGGTCAGAGCGTTATCGTAATCGACTTGCGCCGTTAGATTCTTTTCGAAAAGGTCTTTGTTACGTGCACGGTCGCGTTCGGCTTGCTGATGTGAAGCTTCCGCGCGTTCGAGGTTTGCTTCGGCTTCCGCTACGGCGGCTTCAAGAAACGTCGCATCAAGCCGAGCAATTATCTGCCCCTTGCGAACCGGCGAATTGAAATCTACATAGATTCCCCTTATGGTTCCCGAAACCTGTGAACCGACCAGCACTGTCGTCACCGCACTGGCTGTGCCGGTCGCGCTTACGACAAGCTGCACCGTCCCGCGATCCACGACGCCGAGCCGATACATTTCCGATTGCTTTCCCGATGACATCGACCCCTTAATAAGCAAAAATCCGCCACCAAGAAGGACGATGATAATTCCTATAATTATCCAGCGCTTCATGTGTTTATCTCAGTGTTTACTTGTAACCCATTTTATCCCGTGCATCTTCCCACATGTATCGTTACAATTCCTTCTCGAGCGCTCTCGCTCGCTTGCGAGCTTGCTCAAGATATGTCGATTCGGGGAAATCGGCAAGGATTTTCTCATAGTTGGCGAGTGCGGCGGCGGTGTTATGCAAATTTTCTTCCTGCACCTGCGCTATCAAGAAAATCGTACGGTCGAGATCGCGGCTCTCCGGGAAATCTTCCACAAACTGTTCGAGGATTCGCACGGACGCTTCAGCTTGCCCCGCATCACGCAATGAAAATGCCTGCATGTAGCGGCCGGTTTCCGCCATGCGTCCCTGCTTGGCAACATCAGCGACGCGCTGGAAATGGTTCGCCGCCTTGTCCGGTTCTTCGAGAAAAAGGTTTAAATCTCCCTGCGCATATTCGCGCATCACTTCGCCGTAGCCGCCTTCTGTCATTAGTTTGCTGTAGCGCACCGCGTCATTATAGCACGGACTGTCAAAACTCCCGGCGAGAATCATATCCAGAGCATCATTTGCCTTGACCAAGGAATCCATCCAAAGATGTGCGCGGACAATACGAAGATTGGCTTCGGCGACTTTGTCCTGATATTTTTTATCGTTCGAAACTTTGCTCCAAACATCAATCGCGTCCGGAATTTTGTCCATCCAAACCAGACAATCCCCCATATTAAGCTGTACCGTTGCCGGCGATACCTGTTTGCTTCCCTTTTCGATTTCTTTGAGCTGCTCAAACGCTTCTGCGGGTTTGCGTTCATGGCGAAGTGTAATCGTCGCTATGCGATACCGCGCCAGCACCGCTTCCGAAGCTTTCGGATGAGCGGCAACGAAGCTTTGGTACGCCGCCTTCGCTTCGGCAAACTTTTCAAGCTGCATCTGACAATCCGCGAGTCCAAGTTCTGCTTTCAGCCTCGTCTGCGCAGATGGTTCGCGCTGCAATGCCCTCGAAAAGCTTTTCGACGCAAGGGAGGTCTCACCTTGTTTCAGCATCCTGTCCGCAAGCACGAGAACAGCTTCACCATGCTTATCACTAAGGGAATCCACCACGACCGTCTGTTCGTATGAACCGGCGAAATCGCGGATGTTAAAAAGGTATCCCGCGTAAAGCTGGCGAAGCCGGATATTCCTTTTATCTTTCTTCACCGCATGCGCGAGAGTTTCGGCTACTTTCTGGTGAACGTCCGGCTCGTCAGGAAAACTCGTCAAGGTTCGTTGAGCAATCATCCAACTTTGCGGAGCTTCTTGCAGATAATTGATGAGTTCACGCGTCGCGGCATCCCACTGCATCCGCACGCGCATGCTCTGCGACATCTCATAAGCCATGAAACTCGGCTGTCCCGATTCCTTTCGGTAGTCCTCAATCAATCGTTCCGCATCCTCCCACAGCCGGTTGCGCTGCAGCACCCGCACCAGACCTGCCATCGCACTGGGATTTTTCGATTCGGATTCCAGAGCGCGATTCCAAATTTCCCATGCCCGCTCCTGCTGATCCTGCACAAGATAAATCTCTCCCAGTCCCAGCGTCAACACAAAAGGCTCCAAAGCAGGGTGAGTATTCGGCTGGACGGAATTTTCCGCTTGAGAACGTGCGATGATTCCCTCGATAAATTCAATCGCCTCGTCGTATCGCTTCAGATAAACGAGATTTCTGCGAATGCCTTCGACAGCTTGAGCGTTCCAGGCATTTTCCGCCAGAACTGCTCGCCATGCCGCCAGCGCTCTCTCGGTATCTGCGCGTTCTTCGTAGTGACGCGCACGATCCACGAGGTTCAGCTCTTTTGCATTCGCCGCTTTTGGATTGACTCTTTTGGACTCAATGCGAATCGGTATCGTCTGCCCGAAAGCAAAGGCCGTCATCAAGAGTATTGCAAAGAAGATAATAAGTCGTTTGCTGAACAAGGTCACGTCCTCACTGTGTTTGCATCTTTCCTAAAGCATCAAAATATTGCCGGATCAGCACTTCATAATCGCGAACGAATTTCGAATCGAGCGCCCTTAGGAGATCTTGACGAAGCTCATCGCGTCCGGCTTCCGGCGAGACGGGCGGCGGAGTGGCTCGAACCATATCCACGCCGGTCTGGGCTTGCCGCTGCGGTTTGAATTCACGTTCCCTCGCCGAGCGTTGGAAATCCAGAAGACGAGACACGATACGCTCCTGCCGCTCGCGGGTGCGAGCGGTGACGTTGCGGTCACGAAGATCTTTCGCAATCTCATTCATCTCTTTCCCCATTTCACCTAATTTCCCCAGAGTCTGGCGCGACGAAGCGGCTTCGGCAGCGAGTTGCTCAGCGGCTTTCCCCAGTGCTTCCTGTTCGCTCGCTAATCGCTGCATGGCTGCCTGTTGACCTATGGACATCGAACCCTGATTCCCCTGCTGCATTAAAGATTCCGTTCCTTGATTAATCTGCATCTGCTGCCCGGCCATCTGTCCCGCTTTGTTGCACATCTGATTCATTCCTGTCGCGGAATTGCATGAAGAATTGCAGTTCGAACAGGAACTGTTGACTTCTTTCAAAGACTTGTTTAAAGAAGCCATTGCTTGCTGCTGATGGTGAGCGGCCATACGCGGATCGCGTTGCTGTGTGGCGTTCATGGATCGCCGCATATCCATCGACGCCCGCCACATAGCCGAGCTGATTTGCGGCGTCACAAACAGCGTTCGGCGCGACACTTCCGCCAGCGTATTCGATACGCGACTGAGCGCCGCGGAAATATCCTGCTGTTCTTCACCGGCTCCGGCAAGCTGCGGACTATTACTTGGCATCGTTTGCGTGTCTTCCCAGAGCTTCTCCTGCCGCTCGCTGAGACGCAGCAGCTCGTCGCGGGCAGCTTCGAGCGCTTTCTGAATCTCAGCCAATTGCTCCTGAACCATCTTCTTCTTCATGTTGCGCATCGAGTTGGCCATTTGTGTGAGTTTCTGACTCATTTTGCGGCCGCGTTTCTTGCAGCCGGACTTCTGGCATTGAGACATAGCTTCCGCATTCTTTTGCATCTCCTGCGGCATATTCGCCTGCTGCATCTCCTCGTTGAATTGCTCCATCTCTTTTTGGGGCGTTTGAGGAGCTTCCTTCATGAGCTTTTCAAGTTCCTTCGATGCCTTTTCGATATCGCGCATTTCCTTGGCGAGTTTTTCCTGCTCTTTGGCGAGCTTATCCGCATCTTCGGGCGGAGCGTTCTCCTGTTTTTCGTTCAGCGCATCCTGACGGTTAGCGAGTTCATCGAGGCGGCGCGTGATTTCATCCATCTTCTGCTCAACCTGAAGCTGCTTCAAAATATTCAGAGTGCGATCCAGCGCATTCTCGAACTGCTCCTGCGTCATGGAGAAATTCTCCATCGCTTTGCGCATTTCGCTTTCGTTCGCCTGCTGCATGGCCTCCTGCAGCTTCTGCATCGCTTCGCGCATCTCCGGCGTAATCACTTCCTGAATGAGTTTCTGCAGTTCCTGATATTTCTCCAGTGTTTCCGGAGAAAACAGCGCGCGTGTCTGCATTTGTTCCGCGGTCTGTTCAAGCGCTTTGGCGATGTCTTCAAGCATCTGGGTCATTGCTTCCTGCTCTTCGAGCATCTGCTGAATTTCCTGCTTGCGCTCCCACGTCATCTCAGGATTCGATTTGTACTCTTCTAAAGCGCGGTCAACTTCCTCATTGAGCTCCCGCGACCGGTCCAATAAATCCTGCAAGCTGATTTGGCGAGCTTCCTGTGCTTGCTCCTGAGCTTCGAAAATTTCCTGCAAGGATGGAAACCGCAGGACACGATGGATAGATTCGGCGCGCTTGGGCCCATTCAAGGCATCGTTATCCCAGACTTCGATAAAAAATTCCACCTGATCCTCAGGCAGCATATCCAGCGGCGTCAAATCCCATTTATACTCCGACCGGATTTTCGCTTGATCAATGGATTCGTAGGCTAAATCAATCTGCTCGAATTTCGACAGAGGGATTTTTCCCGTATCCGCTTCAAACGTCGATGTACGATGATACCGCAATTTCATGCGGGTCAGTCCGAAATCATCGGTCGCTTCGCTGACTACCGGCACTTGAACACCGGCAGCAACATCCAAATCCCGCGACGGTTCGATAAGACTGACGACCGGCACTTCATCCGGACGCACCGTTACACGGTACAGAATCGGGTCGCGGTCAGACAAATTTTCGTTGTCCAAAAGGCGAATGCGATAATAGCCGCTCTTCAGCGCTTTAAACTCGCCGCTCGCCCGCATTCCTTCGACAGCAAGCGAAAGTGTATCAGCTTCTGTAGCTGTATCTTCGCCCTGAGCAGGCGGTTTGCCTTCAAATATTTCAAGAAAAGCTTTGGATAATGATTTCGTTGCCGCGATGCGCAAATGTGCTGTCGTTCCGTAGAGAGCGCTGATGTCGCCGATATTCTCTTCCAATTTCTGCTCGGGCTTTCCTGTATAGCGTGGATAAGTAAGCCGGACGGAAAGCGCTCGAACCGCAGGCAATTCCCGCACGGAAACATCATAGCGTTCCGATTTTACGCGCGCGCTGTGCGCCCAATACGTAAAAGACGCCGTCACCGCGCGATACGTATAACGAAACACGCCTTTTTGCTGCGCTTTCAACGTCACCGGTTCGCTCGCAACTTTCCCGCGTTCAAGTCGTTCCAATATGATTTCAGTCGGCGCGTTTCCAGACGCGGTCACGGCCACCGACAGCGAATCCCCACGCAATACCGTACAGGAACCGGGTTGAATTTCCAAATGAAAGGGAGGAGGCGACGCGAATTCTTCATCTGGCTTTAACACTCGTTCGCCTGCAGAAACAAGCGCGCCGCCGAAAAACGCGAACATCAAAAGTGCCAGCGCTGCGCTTCCAATAAAAGCACGCGCAAAAATCCGCACGGGTTTTTTATCGGGCAAGTCGCGTGGATTGATGGGTTTCAAATCTTCTGCGACTTCGCGTCCTGCTTCCAAAATCAAATCCACCGAATAGCCTTCAGGATTGTTGTCCACTCGCCGCAGAAGCTGCAGCGCATTGAGCACACGGTCCCGAACCGCCGGCAACCGCTCCGCAAACCGCGACGCGAGAAGTTCATCCGTCGGGGGTAAGAACACACGTTTCATAAGCGGCCAAATCAGCCCATAGCTAAGCGCAACAGCCGTCCCGATGATCCATAGAATCAGCAGCACTAAACGCCCGTCTCCCGGCAAACGGAAGATAGCTTCAAGGACTGTGATAAAAATCGCCAGCGCTAAAATCCCTGCAACAGCCCCAAAGATACCCGCGCGCAGCCGCGTGCCAAACGCCGCCCGGCGCAGATTCGCTATCCAATCACGAATCGTCAACAGAATCTCTTGCGCACCCATGATCTATATCCTTTCCGCCCCTGTAAAATCACAATTCATGTCATCGCAAATTCGCCGCGAGTGGATGCCCTCACCTCTCGCGTAATGTACTCTCGGTACTATTTCAACAACACCATCTTCCTCGTCTGTACGAAATCCCCCGCTTTCATCTGACAGAAATATATCCCCGATGGCAATCCGCTTGCATCCCAAACAACTTCATGTGAACCCGAAGGAATCCGCTCATGAATTAGGGTCGTTACTTCCCGACCCAATAAATCATAAATCTTCAAAGAAACATCCGCCGCCTGCTTCACATCATACCGAATCGTCGTCGCGGAATTAAATGGATTCGGGTAGTTCGCATGCAAAACATAGTTCGACGGCGGCAACAGCGCAATTTCATCGGCATCGAGCTGGTCAAAATAAAACGCTCCAATATCCGCGACAGTCGTGTCCGGGTCAAGCGATAAACTCGGATCTCCCGCGTCGATACAAGGCGAACCCGCTTCGAGATGATAGTCATTCTCGACAGCATCGACGAATAACGGAGTCAGGAAAATATTGAAATACTCGTCGCATGGATTTCCGTTTGCATTCGTCGTCGAAATAGTTCCGATGCCGGGCGGCCCTTGAGACGAATCTTGATTGTAATACGAAATCTCTCCGCCATTGTTGCCAAAGATATCACAGAAATCGATTTGACTGCCGCTGCAATTCTGCTGAAAATAAAGCCCTGCGCCTTTCGCAAAAGCGATGATTGTGCTGTTTATCACCGGGGAAGCATGCCGACAACTGACACCTCCGCCAAAACTTGCCGAATCATCACTAACTGTACATCGCGTAATGATCGGCGATGAATTTACTCCGCAATAGATTCCTCCGCCGAAATCCGCTGAGTTATTATAAATGACGCAGTTCGAAATTGTCGGCGACGCGCCGTCACCGCAAAAAATTGCACCACCATAGTTTGCTGAATTACCGAAGAACACGCAATGCGAAATCGTCGGTGAAGAATCCCACTCGATACCGATAGCTCCTCCATAACCTGCGATGTTGTCTCGGAAAGTACAATTGGCAATCACAGGAGACGCATGGACGCATTGTACGCCGCCGCCTGCAAGATTCACATGGCTTCCATACTGAATATCGCAGTGCGTCAAGCGGCTGTTCGAACTTCCTGCGCCGGAGAAACGAATATTTTCCCAGTAGTCAGGATTCAATAAGGAAAGTGTTGTGAAAAAAATGGAATCTTCAGAAGTTCCCTGCGCCAAGAGCGTCCCTTCAATTTCAAACAAGTAATCCCCTGCAAAACGGAAAACTGTTCCCGGAACCAAACGCAGCGTATCCCTAAATTCTACAGAAATGTCATCGAAGATGATAAATCCACCGGGACCGATCGTCCCGCTCAAAGCTCCCGACAGAGCCTCTCCAAAGAACAGCGTCACCGGCGGCATCGTTGTATCCGCAATCAAGATTAAATTTTCGATTTGTTCATGCAGATACCCGGCGCGGCTGTACACCACATCATAAATACCCGGAACAATATCAATACTAAAGTAGCCGGACGAAAGTGTCTCTGTCGAATCGGTTACCGCCGACGGCGTGATTTCGAGAAACTTCACCCTGCTTCCGGAATAATCGCTTCCGCCCTCATAGTAACAATAGCCATCTATGAGGATTGCAAAGCTCGCTTGCGCGAAGAAAAAAAAGATAAATATTGTACTGAGATATCTCATGAATATTAGCAGGCTATTTCACCAGCACCAATTTGCGCGTCTGCATGAATCCCGGCGCTTCCATGCGGCACAGATAAACTCCCGAAGAGAAATTTGTAGCGTCCCAGACGATTCGGTAGAAACCAGGCTGGGTTGTGCGACGAACCAGAACAGCGACCTCCCCTCCTAAGAGATTATAAATCTTCAGAGAAACCAATCCCGTTTCCTTCACATCATATCGAATCACTGTCGTCGGATTGAACGGATTCGGATAATTTTGATGAAGCGCAAACTCATCAGGGACAGGTTCGACGATTGGAGGAGAAAACATAAACCGCGGCGTGCTTTCGATAATCGTATCGGGACGATGCGAATGCGCTTCCACCCACCACTCCGTGGATAAGCCTTGTGGCAACTCCAGTGCGCTCACATCTATAATAAAACATGTTTCAAAACCTACAACGAAAGTCAGAGATGTATCAACCGTCGCCATACGCAGTGTATAATCAACCGTATCCCATGGGTCCGGATCCCGGGCGGTTTCCCAGCAGAATTGGATTCCACCGAAGGAAAGCTGAGAACTGTCGGCGGGTTTGGTAAGCGCGAAGCTCTCCGGCGGCTCCGGAGGATACGTGTGAAACATCAGTGTATCACTAGCCCACGTTCCCGGTGTCCCGATATCCGACGCATGCACCGTCCAGTAGTAGCTGTAAGACTCCGGAAGGCCCGTAGGCTGATAAAACGGGAATGCAAGCCCGGAAGCAATTTCCCGAGCGGTGGACAAATTCTCCAGCGTATCCATCCACACTTCATAACGAATGGTGTCATTCGTGTTCGTATCGATAGCCGCTTCCCAAGTCAGCACCGTATTCTCGGTTAGATGCGTTCCCCACGGAGGAGAAACAAGGAGAAAGTCAAAGGGTGGCCGAGAGCCTTGGTCAATCGAAAAAGGTCCCATTTCGCAAACAGTGCCGTCGATATCATAAGGAAAATTCGGGTCTCCGGCATCTATACACGGAGAACTCAGTTGAAGATAAAAAATTCCCGCGGATGCATCGATAAACATCGGGTCCTCGGAGATGTTAAGATAGGTATCGCAGGAGTCTCCATTTATATTGGTCGTGATAAACAGGCCGATGATAATCGGTCCCACGCCTACAATATTCCCGCCGCTGTTTTCGAAAAAATCGCAATACTCAATTCGGCTCTCCGAACCGTCGTCATGGAAATATATTCCTTCCCCTTCGGAAAACGCGATAATTGTGCTGCTAATGACGGGTGACGAAGCGATGCTGAAGATGGCTCCTCCAAGAGAATCTGCCGAATTATTACTGAGGGTACAGCGCGTGAGTGTAGGCGACGAGTCTTGTATATGCACAGCTCCTCCGAAGCGGCTCGATGAGTTGCCACTGATGATGCATTGCGAGAAAT
>CAZADO010000191.1:0-3162 GCA_964483885.1 uncultured Alphaproteobacteria bacterium
AACATAATATTCATCACACCCGCTCCGCCAATTGCCAGCGTGATTGCTCCGACAATCAACAGAAGAATCTCCACCGCTAACAGCATCAGCCGCGACTGTTCCGCACTCTTGGCTGTATCCCACATGTGAAACGCATCTTCATCCATCGGATCAAAGTGATGCAATCTGCCCATGATATAGCGAAATTCGTAAAGCGCGGCATCATGTTCATCAAGGCTGTTCGGCTGCAGAACGATATTGTTGAACCATGCGTGCTCGTACATATTGTACGCCACTGTCCATGGGCAATAGACATTTTCATTGTCAGGGCCCGAATAGTACGCGCGCTGTTCCTTGTCCGAAAGCCATCCGATAATCAAGAATTCTCGCCCGCCAACAGAAATGCTCCGATGCAGAGGATCTGTCGGGCCGAAGAGTTTTTTGCGAACTTCATCACCGATGACGCAGACGCGGCGCTGCTCCTGAACATCGCGCTCGCTGATGAATCGTCCATTATCCGGTTCGACGCTGCGAATATCGGCGAATTCGGGGGCGACTCCATGAAGCTGCGTGGTCATCACTCGCGGGCCTGCGCGCATTTCTTCATTGTAAGATGTGATTTCCGGACTGAAACGAAATCTCTGCGCTCGTGCTTTAAGCACTTCGATATCTCGCTCCGTAAAACGAATCCTCTGTCCGCGCCTCTGGCTGCCCGCTTGCACTTTGGGTCGCCCCGGCCAGAAAATGATAACATCTTTTCCAATCGATTTGAAGACTTTGGCGTTTTCCAATTGAAAACCCGCGCCAATCGCACCTAAAAGCACAACCGATGCGATTCCCCATGTAATTCCGAACATCGTCAGGAGACTTCGCAACTTATTCGCGCGAAGATTCGCCCACGTTTGTGTGATGACTTCCCAGAAAGACATAATAAGTAATCAGTGCAAAATCGTTACGTTCCCAGTCCAGAAATTCTGGCCGTGGGAAGCTGTGACAAAGTATTTCCCTGATGGAACATTCATCAGAAAGGTAACAGCATTAGAATGTGAAACAATCAAATGCGTCTTGAAAACAATCTGGCCAAGAACATTGTAGACAACTGCGTTGAGCTCTCCCTGAATATGCTCAGGCAAGAACATAGTGACATTGTCAGAACTCACTCGGAAGGTGAGTTGTGTATGAATTGGCGTGCTTGGTTCTTCTCTGAGTTGATCATCTGTACCGTTTGTGGAGGAAACCAGTGCAAGGAAAGCTTTCCATGGAAAACCAGAAATAGAACTTGCTCCAGTAATAATGATAGCGTTGGATTCAACCGAAGCGCTGGCATATGCATAGTCATAGCTGTATCCTGATGGATCAGCGTCAACACGCAGTTGTCCATGCGGATTCCCTAAGTGATCAAATACATGCATAAGCGGATCCCTCGCTCCGAGTTCAGAATGGAGATTGTAGCTGACCACCCAAATTGAGTCATTTACCAAGTGAACGCCTGATACCTCTCGACCAATATAGTCAAGATCGCCAATAAATTGCCATGCAATTTGTCCCGCTCTATTTGCGCGGAACACCAGAGGATATTCATCATAGAATACATCTCCCGGTTGAGTAAAACCTCCGATAATGACTTCATTTTGAGATATAGGCAAAATACATTCGGCGTGGTTCCATCTGTAATGTGAAAAATCCACCGAATCCAAGATTGTTCCATCTTCACTCACCCAATAGACACGAATTGCGATAGTATCTTGAAAGTCCCAGATAAGGTTTGTGTTGCAGGCTATGGTGTACCCTCCTTCAGGCAATAGTGCCAATGCCCGAACGTTGTTGTGACGATCAGGTCCTAGAATCGACCATATTACGTTCCCAAGCGTGTCCAGTTTAGAAAGGACTGGACGATCAGAGGTTACCAAAAGATGTCCATCTAGTGTTGCCAAGATGCGGTCGAATCTGTAACCTACCTCGCCTTCTGAGAAGGTTTTTGACCATAAGCTGTCACCCGTAAGACTAATTTTATATAGCGTTGGCCATGAACTGTTATAACCAGCAACCCACAATTCGTTATCCATTGGAGTTACAGACGTGAACGTTTCAGGAGTTGAATCACCATAAGTTCGTGACCAGATGATATTTCCCTGCAAATCGGTACACATAACCCAGCCTTGGTAACTAACACTATCAGGCGGATACATTGCAACGCCAACGACGACAAAACTCTGATCAGGGAGATGAATCACATCAAAGGCGCTTGTGCCATGTGGGCTAATCTCATAGGTTTGCACCCAACTAACTTCTTGCGCATAAACAACACAAGCAGCACAAATCAGGCTCAGGAAACATATGCTTTTAGTGGTTGCTATGGTTACCCCTAACCGCGAAAATAAAAGAAACTCTACATTCTTCCTCGGCTTAGCGATCTTTCTCTTCGAATGTTCCTGTCAGGACTTTATCGCCCTCTTCAAGACCTTCGATGATTTCGGTTTTGATGCCGTTTGAAATTCCCAGCTTTACCGTACATTTCTCGGTTTCCTGTTTAGCGGAATCGAGGACAAGTTTCACGAACGCCTCACGCTCTTCGTAAATCAGAGCGGTTTCATCCAAGAGCAGAATATCCGTGCGTTCTTCAACAACAATCCGGGCGTTGGTGCTCATGCCCACGCGAAGAATGTGCGAAGGATCTTTCACCATAGCCCGTACGGCGAAGGTCGTTTGGTTCTGGTCAGCGTTGATTTTTCCGACCGGAGAGATATGAGATAGTGTGCCTTCGAAAACGCTATCGGGATAACTCTGCACGGTAATCTGAACGGGAATCCCCACGCGCAGTTTTCCCATATCCGCTTCATCCACGTCCCCACGAAATTCAAGCTCGCTGTCATCTCCCAGCGTCATCACTACGGTTCCGCCAGAAGCTGACGATACGGGAGTCACCGAACTTCCTTCATCAACATTGCGCGATAATATCAGACCAGCAATCGGCGCGCGCACAATCGTTGATGTCCGAACCATCTGGTGAATCTCATCATTCAAATCAACACCCTTCGCCTGATAAGCGTCTTTCCCTTCTTTCTGTCGAAGTAAATCCCACTCAGCGCGCGCGGCGCTGTAACGAGCCAACGCGGCGTCATAGGCGTGCTGTGCATTCAAGAAATCGCGTTCCGGAAGCAGTTTCTTTCCCCAGAGCTCGCG
>CAZADO010000192.1:0-5769 GCA_964483885.1 uncultured Alphaproteobacteria bacterium
TTTGTTCATTTTCCAATTTGCAGCGAGTAACATGGCTTATGCGTCCGTGAGTGCCGCCACTCCCGGGAGCACCTTTCCTTCTAAAAATTCCAACGACGCCCCGCCGCCTGTCGAGACGTGCGAGACATCTTTTGTGAATCCATATTTCGCAATCGCGGCTGCGGAATCACCGCCGCCGACAATCGTTGTTGCGCCGTTTTTAGTGGCTTTAACCAGCGCTTCAGCAACCGCGCGCGTTCCGTGCCCGAATGCCTCTGTTTCGAAAATCCCCATCGGGCCGTTCCAGACGATGGTTTTCGCACCCTCGATGATTCGCGCAAAAGCCGCTTCCGCTTTCGGGCCGATATCCACGCCTAAGAGTTCGTCAGGAATGGAGTTAGAAGGGAAAGTCTGTACAGTTTCCCCATCCTGAATTTCGGCTGCCGCCCGCGAATCCTGAGGCAGATTTATACTGACCCCACGAGTCTTTGACAGCTTAATAATATCGGAAGCTAAATTGATTTTGTCAACCTCGACGAGAGACTTGCCTACCTTTCCGCCTTCCGCCTTGAAAAACGTATAAGCCATGCCTCCGCCGATGATGAGCTCGTCCACTTTGGAAAGCAGGTTTTCAATCACATCAATCTTGCCGGAAATTTTCGCGCCGCCCAAGATTGCAACAAACGGCCTCGCGGGATTCGCCAGAGCTTTGCCGAGATAGTCCAACTCTTTTTGCATCAGGAAACCTGCAACACACGGAGAAAGATATTTCGTCACTCCCTCGGTTGATGCATGAGCGCGGTGCGCACTGCCGAAAGCGTCGTTGACATAGACATCACCGAGCCTGGCGAGCTTTTTTGCGAACTCCGGATCGTTTTTCGTTTCTTCGCTATGAAAGCGGACGTTTTCCAATAGCAAGCAATCGCCGTTATTCAGCGCCGCCGCCATCGCTTCGGTTTCTTCACCGATGCAGTCGGGAGCGATGGGGACGATTTGCCCGAGTAGTTCAGACAGTCTTTTTGCGACAGGCGCCAATGAGAATTCCGGTTTGCGTTCGCCTTTCGGTCGCCCAAGATGCGACATCAAAATCGCTTTGCCGCCGTCACTAATAATTTTTTTAATCGTCGGCAGCGATGCAACAATGCGCGTATCATCGGAAACTTTCCCGTCTTTGATAGGCACGTTAAAATCCACACGCACTAAAACGCGCTTGCCTTTTAACTCTATTTGGTCAATGGTGAGTTTGTTCATTTTTCTCCCGCGACTTTTACTCCTGCCAGCCCGTCAATACATAATCTTCAATGTAAACATAAACTCGTTTATAATCATAAAGCTCATAAACCCACTGCTCTCTTGTATGCCGTTCCCCTAAAACCATAAATGTCGTCGTATTCTTGTCATCCGGAGGGCCCATTTGATGGCTTACATCCAAATAACTCATCCCAATTTCAAGACAACTCGATGGATTGTATCGGCAATTATCCCACCTCTTACGCGCTTCTTCGTAATTCCTTTTCCTTGCAATTTCACGATTACGTTCTTCTTCCCTTTGACGCGCCTCCTCATCTCGCTTCATCGCCCGGCGCACTTCAGGATGAAGGCTATCCACTCTCCGCGCAGCCTTCGTATTCGGATAGACGACTAATAGTTCCCGATATTTCCCATTACGGTAGAGTGCCCCCCCCAATGAGTCTCGCGCCATATTAGCCACCTCCGTATTCGGACAGGCAGTTAATAGTTCATGATATTCCCCTTCACGATAAAGCATCATCGCCAATGAATCTCGCGCCATATCAGCCAACCGGGTAAAGCTAAATCTATTGACGATTTGCACATAATCACCTTCAGCAAAGAGTCGTTCAGCTATTTTCTCGGCTGCCCGATTACCCTCGGGCGTATAGCTATATTTCGGATACACCTCTTCATACCGACCCTCCGCCAATAATTTCTCAGCAATCTTGCGGCTCAACTTATATGCTTTTTCAGATTGCCCCGCATCATACAGCTCCTGTACGCGCTCTTCAGGCGTCGAACATCCCGAAGCACAAATCAACGTTAAGATGCAAATTCCACAACAAATTACTTTTATTGCCCCAGGCCGACCGCTTCTGTAGCCTTGAGGTTTTTCGTATGTGTGCATCGAAGCCTCCTTTCGACTGTTCCTCAAGCGGGACACGCCCGTCACGGCGATTATCTTGAGGTCACAATTTGTGACTTCAAGTTGTCTCAATTTTGCGATGCCAATTTGGTACTGCAAGTTCACGATTGAGTACCAAAATATGAATTCTACGGAGCTCGCTCGCAGTACCAAATATCCGCGTCAAATGTTCCGGAAATATCTGTTAGGACATGAACAAAGTACAGATATTCTCCATTCGCTGTTATAGACGGCTCGCCCACAATGCCTTTGATAACCAGCTCCGGCTCGCTCCAAACATCTCCGACTCGGTTGGACCTGTAAATCGCCGCGCCGATGGTTGGATTGCGATCCGACACGAAATACATCGTGTCACCATCGGAAGTGAAGGCTGGCTGCAAATCACCTGCGGTTGAATTGATTGGCTCGCCAAGAGCCACGGGATCGCTCCAAGTCGAATCTTCTAACGTCGAAATCCAGATGTCGACGCCTCCGATACCTCCCGGTCTGTGAGACGCAAAATAAAGTGTCACTCCGTCCGGGTGAATCGCATGTTCGCCATCCGGGTAGATTGAGTTTACTTGAGTTCCCAAATTGCGGCCGGGTCCGGGTTCTCCATTCGAAATGTCTGCAATATAGATGTCCAGAAAATCATCCACAGGAGGATCTTGCAGGTACCCCAGATTCGCGGCTCGAGTGGAGTGGAAATAGACTTTCGAGCCATCCGGCGTGAAACTGAGTTCGCCATCGAGAGATTCGTTGGCACCTTTGCCCAAATCGTAGAACACGGGTTCACTGAAATCCGCGGGGCCGCCAATGCATTCAGCGACATAGGTGCCATTCAGATAGGAGAAAATTTCCTCAGGCAGCAGATTTTCAAACAGGTCTATCGTGAAATAGAAATACAAGTATTGCCCGTCGCGAGAAATCTCGCAGGCGTCTTCCGGACAGGGTGTGTTAATGGGTGTTCCCAATCGTACGGGCTGTCCCCAATCAGACACCATCGCCTCGGGCGAATAAGCATCTGTCCGCTCATGCGGTGATTTGGTGCATTCCGGATGCCATAGCGAATTCTCCGGTGGCTGTTCGTCTTTCTTTTTGTCACACCCTGATAGGAATGCGAGTACGGTGACTAAAGACAAAATGCAAAACAGCTTGAGCATTCTTCCACCGGAGACTTTTTCATTTTACTTATGCCATCTTCGCCATGATGTCAATGCAGCGGACGGAATAGCCCCATTCGTTGTCGTACCAGCCGAGGACTTTGACCATGCGCTTGTTCATCACCATCGTCGAAGTGCCGTCGAAGATGCACGAATGCGGATTGCCTATGATGTCACTGGATACGAGCGGGTCTTCGGTGTACTCCAAGATGCCTTTCATCGGTCCGTCGGCGTTCTTTTTCATCGCGGCGTTGACATCTTCAATCGTTACATCTTTTTTCACCATCGCTACGAAATCGGTAATCGAGCCGTCAATGACCGGGACGCGCAAGGACATGCCGTCGAGTTTGCCTTTCAGTTCCGGGATCACTTTACCGACGGTTCGAGCAGCGCCGGTGGTGGTGGGAATGATGTTGCTGGCGGCGGTGCGAGCGCGGCGAAGGTCGCTGTGAGGCATATCAAGCACGCGTTGGTCATTGGTGAACGCATGAACGGTGGTCATAAGGCCGTATTCGAGGCCGAAATTGTCCAGCAGCGTTTTCACCATCGGCGCTAAGCAGTTCGTCGTGCAGGAAGCGTTCGAGAGGAGTTTATGTTCGGGTTTAATGAGGTGATCATTGACGCCGCAGACGATAATGCCGTCGATGTCGTCTTTGGGAGGGACTGTGAGGAGGACTTTCTTCGCGCCTGCTTTCAGATGTGCTTCGAGTCCTTCGCGTTTCCGAAAGAATCCTACACCGGTGGATTCTACAACAATATCTACGCCGTATTTCTTCCAGTCGAGTTTGGCCGGGTCTTTTTGAGCGGTAACAGGTAATGATTTTCCTGCGACGACGATGTTATCCCCCTGCACTTCGACTTTGTCCGGAAAGCGTCCGTGTGTGGAGTCGTACTTGAGCAGTGTCCCCAAAGTTTTGGCGTCGGTCAAATCATTAATCGCCACGAATTCAAAACGCTTGTCTTTGTAAGCCGCTTTTAAAACGAGCCGCCCAATGCGCCCGAAACCGTTAATCGCAATGCGAATTGCCATGAGAAATATCTCCCAGTTTATGAAAAATCTGTTTAAATTTATCCAAAAAACAGCTCGGCGATTTCGTAGAGTTTCATGTCCACTTGTTTGTTGGCAAGAATCGCTTTTTTGATATCGAGCAGCACGATATCTTCCGAACGCAGCGCGACCATTTTGCCGAATTCACCTTCAGCGACAGCGTCCACAGCGCGCACACCGAAGCGCGTGGCCAAAATCCGGTCGTAGGCTGTTGGAGTGCCGCCGCGCTGAATATGCCCTAAAATAGTGACACGTGTTTCAATCCCGGAACGTTTTTCAATTTCATTGCCCAGAACCTGCCCGATTCCTCCGAGCCGCACATTTCCAAAAGCATCCGTGCCTTTGCCTGCCAGTACGAGTTCTCCATCTCTAGGAACGGCTCCTTCAGCCACAACCAGAATGGAGAACTTCTTTTTCTTATGGCGTTTCTTCAGAGCTTCACACACTTCTTCGATATCAAAAGGTACTTCAGGAATGAGAATCATGTCCGCGCCTCCCGCGATGCCGGACATGACCGCAATCCATCCCGAATGACGTCCCATGACTTCCACGACCATCACGCGATGGTGAGATTCCGCTGTCGTATGCAGCCGGTCAATCGCTTCGGTAACAACGCTGACCGCTGTATTGAAACCAAACGTGTAATCGGTGCCGAGAATATCATTGTCAATCGTCTTCGGAATTCCGACGACTTTCACGCCCCGGTTGAACAGTTCCAAACCGGCGCTGAGGGTATCATTACCACCGATAACCACCAATGCGTCGATTTCATAGCGCTGCAAATTATCCATTACACGGCGAATATCGTCTTTGCTCTTGGTGGGATTGGTGCGTGATGTACCCAGGATTGTGCCACCTCTGTGCAGGATTCCTGACGCCGCATAAAGCCCTATAGGTTCCACATCGCCTTCTAACAGTCCGTTCCAGCCGTTCCGGATGCCGAGAACATCGTATTCATAGGTGACAATTGAACGCCGAACCACGGCGCGAATAACGGCGTTGAGACCCGGACAATCTCCGCCCCCTGTTAAAACTCCAACACGCATAATAATAAGTTCCTTATAGATTCATTCAATCCTAATATTATATCATTATTCCATCTAAAAGTCAAGAGCGGAAACGGCATCCAGTAGTTGAATTATCGATATAAAAGGATTCTGTTCGTTCAATACGATGCCTATTTCAGAAGAATGCACCTTTTTGCAGTCGAAAACTTGCCCGCCTCAATCCTGTAGAAATATACTCCGGATGCTCGGTCAGTGGCATCATAAATAACAGAATGAGCGCCTGCATGTTGCTGCCCATCGAAAAGGGTCTCCACGTAGCGTCCCAGAATATCATGGATAGTTATCCGGATATCGGACGCTTTAGACAGGCTGTATCGGATGGTTGTCAAAGTATTGAAGGGATTAGGCCAGTTTTGATAAAGCTGAAGGTGTGCT
>CAZADO010000193.1:0-6819 GCA_964483885.1 uncultured Alphaproteobacteria bacterium
ATATCCAATGTGGGATTCGCGGGGGTTTCAACAAACAGGAGCTTTGTGTTGGGTTTGATCGCGTTTTCGATATTCTCAAGATCAGTGCCATCTACAAAAATCGGCTCAATACCCAGCTTTGGCAGGATATGTGCAAACAGAGCATACGTTCCGCCATAGACGACTCGGGAGCAAAGGACACTATCTCCCGATTCACAAAATCCCAACACGGTTGCCGTTGACGCCGCCATACCCGAAGCGAACGCCAACGCGCCTTCTCCCTTCTCCAAGAAAGCCATTTCATTTTGCAGAGCATCAATCGTGGGATTGGAAATGCGCGAATAGATATAACCCTTTACTTCACCGGAAAAAAGATGCGCTCCGTGTTCAGCGGATTTGAATGCGAATGTCGAACTCTGGTAGATCGGCATCGAAACAGCGCCGGTATGAGGACAGACACCTCCGGAACCGTGTACGGCTAAGGTTGCAAATCCCCAATTTTTCTTGACCATGATTACATTCCTTTCTTATAGCATAAAATAATTAGAAATTCAATTGAAAGAAACCGATTAGCGTTCTGTGATTTCCAAAAGCACTCCGCTAAGAGATTTTGGATGAACGAATCCGATGTGTGATTTCCCTGCCCCTGGACGCGCCGTTTTGTCTATCAATGGTACTCCCTTCGCATGCAGAGTCTGAAGTGTGGTAGCACACTCTTTCGTGCGCAATGCGATATGATGAATCCCCTCGCCTCGATTGGCGATGAATTTTGCAATCGGTGAATTCGGTGAAGTAGCCTCAACCAATTCAATTCGAGAATCGCCAACTTTAAAAACAGCCACTCTTACATTTTGACTGGGTACATCCTCGATTCCACTCAAAGGAATGCAAAGTACATCCTGCCATACGTCGATTGCCTTTTCCAGATTTTTTACGGCAATTCCGATATGATCAATCCCTGAAAAAGAAACATGTTTTTCGTTTGGCATTTTCTTATTCACCTGTTTGTTGCTTCTTTGTAGGAAAGTTCTGATGACAACTTTGAGCAGTATTGAGAAGATTCCGGGAAGAATTCGTTGCACATCCGCCAAAGCTCATCGGGAGACGTTACTGCAATGGCTTCGACGGGCAATTCCGAACGAATCAGCGCGCCAAAGCGTGTTGTGAAAACTCGTGAATCGGTTATAATGGCAATTCCTCTATCATCTCGGTGGCGAATCAGACGCCCGAGACCCTGCCGAAGCCGCAGGACAGCCTCCGGAAGACTGAGTTTTTGAAAAGCATCGACACCCGCATCGGAGAATTTGTCGAGGCGAGACGCGATCCACGGCTCTGTCGGGACATCAAATGGAAGACGCGTGACGATAAGAATTTCCAGCGCTTCGCCGACAACATCTATTCCTTCCCAGAAATTCGCCGCACCAAGAAGAATCGCATCTTTTCGTTTGCGGAATTCCTCCAAGAGTTTCGCCGGTGCTCCGTCGCGTCCTTGAGCAAGCAATGTTCTCTGCTCTGCTTTCGCGATGGGTGTGAGTTCTGTAGCCAAATAATCCAGAAGTTTCAGAGAGGTCGTCAGAACGAGCGTTCCCCGCCGCTGTCGTCTCATGACTTCCGTAATCAATTGTCTGATGTGCGACATCCATGCGTCTGATTGTCCTCGCGGATTTGGAAAATAGACCGGAGCAAATAATCTCATCTGCTCTTTTAAATCGAAAGGGCTCGTCAGGATTGTCTCCGACAATCGCTCCTTAGGAACATCTTCAAGCCCGAGATTTGTTTTGCAATGTTCAAACATTCCGTCGGTCGCCAGCGTCGCTGATGTCACGACGCCCGTATCCACCAGCGGCCAGAAATTGTTCTCTAAAACAGTTCCGATCAATATAGGACATCCATGCAACGAGACGATTCGTCCTCGATTATTCATATGAGTCTGAGTCCAGTAAACCCACTCGTCATCGGTGGCATCAAAAATCCGTTGAAGAGCTTGCTCTGTCTCTGATAACCTTTCCAGTGAGCTGCGCAATTCCAACAGGAGTTCCCTCGATATCGAATCCTCACCCGTCGATTCTGAAAGCAATCTGAGAAGTTTCTGAAACTCGCCTATAAATTCGCGCCACTGCAACAGCAGCGAATTGCCTTGCTCTGAAAGTGTCTGATGAATTCGGTCGCCATGTCGAAATCGGATTTTCGATATCCCGACCGCTTCTTTCGAAGGAAGCACCGAAGCGAGTTCGTCGAAACAAGAACGAATCGCGCTGTAAAGGTTCGCCGTATGCTCGCGAAGCTCCATCGTCAGCTTTTTTGCTTCGTTGTTTGATGCAGCTTTACGAGATAGTGCAGAACTCAAGCGAGTCAGCAGTCCTCTGTCGGCTCGTTCTTCGAGCAGCCACATCAATGCACTGCGAAATCGAAAAGAGTCCAGTTCGATACTCGCCGCGCTTGCTGCCGCGCGTTCGATGTGATGCCCTTCGTCGAGAACGAACTTGCGAAACGGAGCAGGCTTCAATGCAAAACGAGCGGGATCGCTGAACAGTAGTGCGTGATTGATAAAAACAATCTGCGCTTTTGAAGCTCGTTCCTGTGCAATCCGATAGAAACATCCCTTGGAAGTCCCGCAATTCGAGCGAGAACAACTGGTCGCATCACTGCAGACTTGCGCCCAGAGCCACGGTGCAGTTTCAGGCCTGAAGCTTCCTATTTCGGAAATGTCCCCGTTCGTTGTTGTCGCAGCCCAGCGAATCAGCGGCATCAGGCGCAGGCGATCTTCATCTGACAGTTGCGCCGGAGCTTCTCGAATCACACTCCGCAGCCTTCTGCAGCAGAGATAGTTCTTTCGTCCCTTCAGAATCGCGCTTCGTATAGGGATTCGCAAGTCATGAAGGGTGTGCATTTCTTTTCGGTGCAGTTGCTCTTGGAGAGCCTTCGTATGCGATGACACAAAAACTTGCCGCGCTTCGTCGGTATTGTCCACTGTCCAGAGAGCCGCCGCAATTAAGTAAGCCAGCGATTTCCCGACTCCGGTGGGCGCTTCACATAAAAGGATTTCATTCTGCTCCAGCGACGCTTTCACGGCCTGAGCCATCTGCAACTGTGCAGGTCTCAATTCATAATTCAGTAAAACCTTTTCCAAAAGCCCTTGTTCATCAAAAACCTCCTCCAGTGAAGGAAGTTCCTCCGCCATCTTTTCGTGGGTATCGGCAACTTGTTCGAATTGCCGCACGACATCTTCCGGAGGTTCTATTCCCGCAGCAAGCTCTTCGAGCCTTATGAAGAAGCGCTCTGAACGGTGAAATGTACCTCTGCTCAAATACGCTAAATCCCGAGCCATTTCCTCCCAGACGCGATGCGGAAGCTGTTCGATGATTTTACAGAGAATACTTCCCGTCGTCCGAGCGTCCGCTACGGCTCGATGCTTTGATACTTGCTCGATACCGAATCTTTCCGCAAGCAACGCGAGTCCGAAACGCGGCCATTCCGGCCAGAATATTCGACAAAGCTGCGCGGTGTCCAGAACTTCATGCTTTGAAAATGAAAAAGGATTTCTGCGCCCTTTCGTGTTATCAAGTCTTCGGCCTTCGGAAGCAAGAAAACCTAAGTCAAAGGAAACATTTTGCCCGACAATCGGACTGGTATCGATGAACTCCAGAAGTTTTTTTGCCACAGTAGAAAAAGGCGGTTGACTCTGCAAATCATCATCGGTTAAGCCGGTCAACTCCGTAATAAAAGGCGGCAGAGGTTCGCCCGGATTCACTAATTGCTCAAAGACATCGACTTCCTTGCCATTCCGAAATCGAACCGCTCCCACCTCAATAATGCGGTGTATTTCCGCATCAAGACCCGTCGTTTCCAAATCGAGAGCGACGAATTCCCGGAGGCCGAGTTCCGAGCGCCACTTTTGAAAATCGCTATTCTTCTCTATTGGATTCATCTGTGTTTAGGCGGAGTTCTTTAGCTGCACGAAATAATTGATATCCAAATTGCGCGCGGCAGCTACTTCGTCGAGTCTTTGAACAGGTGTCGTTGTGGGAGCGTTCTTTAATTGTTCGGGTTCGGTTTCGGATTCATGAGCGATTCTTTTCATCGCATCGACGAACCGATCCATTGTTTCTTTGGATTCGGTTTCCGTAGGTTCAATCATCAAAGCCTCAGAAACAATCAATGGAAAGTAAACCGTTGGTGGATGAAAACCGAAATCTAAAAGGCGCTTGGCCATATCCAGAGTTTTAACTCCATGCGTTTTTTGACGGCTGCCTGAAAAAACAACCTCATGCATGCAAAGACGGTTGTATGGCAAATCAAAATATTCGGCGAGCCGGACACGCAGATAATTCGCGTTGATAATGGCGTTCTCCGAAACGGCTCGAAGTCCATCACTACCCATCGCTAAAATATACGCCAACGCACGAACCATCACGCTGAAATTTCCATAGAAACCATGAATGTGTCCGATGGAATCCGGCCGTTCCCAATCCCAGAAGTAAGTATCATCTTTGATTTTTAGAACGGGTTTTGGTAGGAAAGGTTCGAGAAATTTTCGAATGACCACCGGTCCGCTTCCGGGACCGCCTCCTCCGTGAGGTGTCGAGAAAGTCTTGTGCAGATTCAAATGACACGCATCGAATCCCATATCACCCGGTCGAGCGATTCCCATCAGTGCATTCAGATTCGCTCCGTCCATATAGACGAGAGCACCGGCATCATGAACTCGAGAGGTAATCTCGGCAATCTTCGATTCAAACAAACCCAGCGTGTTGGGATTCGTAATCATCAGAGCAGCCGTGTTTTCGTCTAAGACTTGTTTCAGAGAATCCAAGTCCACGAGTCCGTCCGAGCCGGAAGCAACCTGTACGACATCATACCCTGCCGTCGCAATCGATGCAGGATTCGTCCCATGTGCACTATCAGGGATAATAATTTTGCGGCGAGGATGTCCATCTCGTTTGAAAAGATACGCTCGAAACATCAGCAACGCCGTTAATTCCCCCTGCGCTCCGGCTGACGGTTGCAGAGTCACCGCGTCCATTCCTGTGATTTGGCATAGAGCTTCCGACAACTCGTGCATCACCTGAAGAGCTCCTTGAACCGTCCCGGTCGGCTGTTTCGGATGCAGCGCCGCGAAACCCGGATGTGCCGCAATCTCGTCATTGATTTTCGGATTATATTTCATCGTGCAGGAACCCAGCGGGTAGAAATCTTTATCGACATGATGGTTCTTCACGGAAAGATTAATATAGTGCCGTACCACCTGATTCTCGGCAACTTCGGGCAAACGAAGTGGAGTTTTTCTCCGCAGATTCTCGGGCAAATCGGTTTTTTGTCGCGGCACGTCCAGCGGGGGAGCCTGAAAGCCTTTTAATCCTTTTTTGGAAAGTTCGAAAATGAGGGACATTTTATATCTCGTTTATTGTGGTAATATTCATTAGCATACGATGTCGTTTATTGCCGTGACATAGGCATCCATTTCCTCTTTGGTACGCTGTTCGGTAACAGCGACAAGCAACAGATCATCCATGTCCATTCGAAAGTGTGCTAAAGGAACACCGGCAAAGATGCTTTTCTTCAGAAGCTGTTCTACTACTTGCGCAGGCGGCAGCGGAAAACGAACAGCGAATTCTTTGAAAAAAGGCGACGCAAAAGCGAGTTCCACTCCCGGTATTTTCGCCAACTCATTCGCCAAATAATGCGCTTTCGCCATGCAAGTCTCGGCAATTTCGCGAAGGCCGCTCGGGCCAATAAGGGACAGATGAATCGTTGCCATTGCGGCACAAAGAGCCTGATTCGTGCAGATGTTCGATGTCGCTTTTTCCCGCCGGATGTGCTGCTCGCGTGTCTGTAGCGTCAACGTAAAGCCGCGCTTTCCTTCGCGATCTTTCGTGACGCCGGCGATACGTCCGGGAATTTTTCGAGTAAAGGGCGCTTTTACCGCGAACAGACCCAGCCCCGGACCTCCATAAGCCGGGCTAATTCCAAGTCCCTGTCCCTCCCCTACCACGATATCCGCTCCCAAAGCACCGGGTGATTCCAACACTCCCATCGCAATAGGATCCGCCACGACAATCGCTAACGCTCCCTGTTGATGAGTTGCGTCAATTAGGGATTCAAGTTCTTCTATAATCCCGAAAAAATTCGGATACTGAAAGACAACAGCGGCTGTTTCACTATCTAATTTTTCAGCAAGGTCACGCTCGTCGAATGTTCCATCACTGGTTGCTAAAATATCTGTTTTTATCCCCATGCATTTGCCGATGGCTTCGGCAACCTGTCGATAGTGCGGATGAACGGAAATCGGCCAGAGGATTTTCGAGCGGCGCGTATGCGACCCTGCAAGAAGAACAGCTTCCGCAAGTGCGCTGGCGCCGTCATAGAGAGATGCGTTCGCGGCATCCATTCCGAAGAGTTCGCATATCATGGATTGAAATTCATAGATAATCTGAAGCGTTCCCTGCGAAACCTCGGGTTGATAAGGCGTGTAGGCTGTATAGATTTCTGATCTCGCCGCTAATGCCCGAACAGCGGCAGGGATAAAATGGTCATAGATGCCCGCTCCGAGGAAACTGGTGAACTCTGTCATGTCATGGTTCTTGTGAGCACGAGTCAACATATGCCTGCGGACTTCCCATTCAGACTTACCTTCTGGTAAAGAAAGAGGATGTTTCAGTCGCAAATTTTCGGGTATCGGTTGGAGAAGCTTGTTGAAATCACTAACACCGATTGCTGTCAGCATGGCAATCCGGTCATCATCCGTATTCGGGATGTACTGCATAGAAATACCTCGCCGTAAGAATTTTCGGTAGGATAAGTCCTACCAGTGATGTTGGAGTATGGCTACATGTTGCTTTT
>CAZADO010000194.1:0-4833 GCA_964483885.1 uncultured Alphaproteobacteria bacterium
AATTCTTCGGCTTCAATCCAATTCAAATCAACACGCGTATCGACTTCCGCTCCGGCATGAACAAACGATTCGATAATGCTTTTATATGAATCACGCACCTCGACATATTTGCCGCAAATCGCAATGCGTACCTGCTGCTTGGGAAATTGGATTTGCCGGACAATCGTTTTCCATTCGCTTAAGTCCGCCGGAGACTGACGCACGCCAAGCCTTGTCAGCAGGTTCTTGCCCACGCCCTCCTTTTCAAGCAGAAGTGGCAATTCATAAACGGTTTCGACATCCCGTACTTCAATGACATCGCGAGCGTGAACATTACAAAAAAGACCGATCTTTTCTCGCGCGCCGCGAGACAAAGGTCGGTCTGTCCGGCACAGCAGGATATCCGGTTGGATACCGATTTCCCGTAGAGCTTTGACGCTGTGCTGCGTCGGTTTCGTTTTGATTTCTCCGATGGAGGCGATAAACGGCACGAGCGTAACGTGCATATAGACACAACTGCGCCGTCCGAGTTCCAAGCCCATCTGCCTTATCGCTTCAAGGAAGGGCAGCGATTCGATATCTCCGACCGTCCCTCCCACTTCCACGATGACAATCTGATATTTCCCGTCTTCGGCGACATCATAGAGACGTTCCATAATCTCGCCCGTAATATGAGGAATCACCTGTACCGTTGCTCCGAGATAATCGCCGCGCCGCTCCCGTTCGATGACCCGGTGATAAATCTGTCCGGAGGTCGCGTTGTTTTTGCGGCTCATATTCTCGTCAATAAATCGCTCGTAGTGCCCTAAATCAAGATCCGTCTCCGCGCCATCATCGGTCACGTACACTTCGCCGTGCTGAAACGGATTCATCGTGCCCGGATCGACATTGATATACGGATCCAGCTTCATCATCGTTACACGAAGTCCGCGCGATTTCAGCAGCCTGCCGATGGATGCCGCGGCGATTCCTTTGCCCAAAGACGAAACGACGCCGCCGGTAACAAAAATATATTTTACCTTTTGTTTTCGCATTCCTTATCCTGCTTTCATGAGCGATTCGACTTTCGGAATATCTTCCGGGCAGTCCACCCCAGGACCGGAAGGCGGCACTTCGACACAGCGAACCGTAAAGCCCGCCCCAAAAAAACGAAATTGTTCCAGACTTTCCGACTGTTCCAAAGGCGAGGGCGTAAACCGCGCAAGTTCCATCAACGCCGCCCGCTGATACCCGTAAATTCCCAAGTGCCGATAGGCGGTAATCTCACCCGGCTCTTTCTCTTCATCGGGATTACGACGATAGCGCGGAGCCACCATTCGCGTGAAGTAAAGAGCGTTATGTTTCTCGTCCACAATCGCTTTCACCACATTTCGATTTGCATAATCATTTATATCTGTCATCGGTGTTACAGCGGTCGCAATCGGCAAATCCGCATCCTCAAGTAAAGGCAGCACTACTGCGTCCAAAATTTCCGGTAAAATAAGCGGTTCGTCTCCCTGAACATTCAGAACGACCTGCATATCGGTAAAACGTTCCGCCACTTTAGCCACTCTATCCGTCCCCGAGGGCAAATCCGGCGACGTCATTTCTACCTTCGCGCCGAAACCGGCGGCAGCGCGAGCGATGCGCTCATCATCCGTCGCAATAATAACATCCGTTACAAGATACGCTCGTTTTGCCTTTTCCCACACCCATTGCACCATAGGCTTCCCGGCAATCAGCGCCAGAGGTTTCCCCGGAAAGCGGGTCGAGCCCCATCTTGCTGGAATGACGGCAAGAACACCCATCTGAACATCCGGCATTTCGTAATCGTTCGCTTAAATTGCTCGTATAGTTTAAACTGTTAATTTATACGAAAAAATGCATAAAGTCAAGACAGAAATCATGTATCGTAACTCATTGATATTTAAATTGTAAAACCTATTTAAATCCCGGCAAATATTGCCTCGTAAACCCGGCTCTCAGTGGTGCTTGTTACACTTCATCGGACGCCTTGCGATTCCGGCGGAGCTTTTGTATCTTCAATTATTGCCTATAATGTCCAAATTCTCGAATTATCATGCAGAAAACTCACGTGGCAAGACGCTTTGCAAAAGGTTTTCCGGCGTTGCTGGGGCAGGAAACGTGGATTTCCGACCCCATCGAGCCGGGACTCTCGCTGCCGCTCCTGCTTTTATTGCGAAGCGAAGGATTGCCGGTTGACTATGCCTTTGTGGATGTTGTCTCCGGGCATGCGACGCAGTTCCTCTATGCGCTGGACTATCCCGATTGCCACGAATTAGCCTTCGAACCACCTGTGGAAACGCTGTTTAAGGCACTGCATTTGACATGGCAGGAAATCACTCCTTCCGACGCTACTACCGCGTTTTTAATCATGAAGGACTGGCTGGAAGAATCGAACAAACCGGTCGTGGCGCGCTTCACCGAACCGATGCTGCTTTTCGGCGTCTCCACACGGAGAATGGAACACATTTTCCATTTGGCAAAAGCGCGAGCCAAACCGACTCCCGAGCAAATACGGGTTCTCGATATCGAACTGAACTACTGGCGACCGCCGATTGATGAAGGAAACGAACTCATCCGCATTATCGAGAAACGTCCCGAAGAATATTCGGAGCTCGAATTAGCGCGAACAGCGATACGACGCGCTATCCATAACTGGCACGCGGGAGAGTTAGGTGGATGCGCTGTCGGCGAAAAAGCGTATCTCGCATTCGCTCAAGACCTGCGCGATTCGACCGTGGACTTCACCGAATTGCGAGCATCCGCGTGGGGTTGTGCACCTATTTGCCAGCAATGGACTGCGCGATACAGCAGTTGCCGTTTCTTCGAACGAATGGCGCCACGGTTTGGAGGAAAAGCGCGCGGCGCGCTCGAAAAAGCGGCATTCTATTACCAAC
Source organism: uncultured Alphaproteobacteria bacterium (assembly GCA_964483885.1). Classification (GTDB taxonomy): domain Bacteria; phylum Electryoneota; class RPQS01; order RPQS01; family DYHQ01; genus JAUXGA01. Next base: position 2,880 of record CAZADO010000194.1, read on the forward strand.
AGTGTTGCGAAGCGTGGCGCGGCTGGGATGACGAACTCGGTCGCCCGTGGAAATGGTGGGAATCTCCGAAATCTGAAAATCAATCTCTCCTGCAAGACTACTACCGGCGTTTGAAAAATGCCAAACGCCGCGCCGCCGGCGCCTCCCATGTCGAAGCCGCAATGAACTGGGAGCGCAAAGCCATCACCGAACTGGCCAAAGTCGAACTGTAAACTGCGGTGTTGGCTGCTTGCAGCCGACCCAATGTCATTGAGCCGGGCACGCGATACGCATGCCGCGGCGAACGCTCGCCGAGCCGGTGTCGCCTGACCCGGCCGGAATTGTTCGCCATTGCGGGTCTGGAGACCCACAACGGCGAGAACCATAACACTAGCCAACACGCTCCTGCGTGTTGGAAACCTTTATGGAAATATAGTTGGTGCCGCCGCGAGTGGGTGTCCCCACCCCTCGCGCAACCGAAAAAGTCCACCCTCCAAATAACAAACACATCCCGAACATGTAGAAATCGTTCGCCAAGGCGCCAAAGCGATAAATGAATGGCGCAGAAATAATCCCGATTCGTTTTTTGATTTGTCAGACGAAGATTTCTCAAACACAAACCTTTCAAAGATAAATCTTTTTCAGGCAAATCTTTCTGGAACAAATCTAGAGAATGCAAATCTTTTTCAAACAAATCTCATGGGAGCTACTATTTTTGAGACAAATCTCACTAAGTCAAATCTATCCAAAACTAATCTCTTCAAGAGTATCTTCTTCTGGTCTAAACTCATTGATGCAAATCTTTCAAGTGCAGAGCTTTCTGGCGCAACATTTGAAAAAATGGACATGTTCAATGCAAATCTATCAGAAGCGAATTTAACTGGATCTAATTTCACTGGAGTTAACCTTTCCAGAACTAATCTCAACGGATGTGATCTTACTGGTACAAAGTTTCACTTATGTTTATTTGCCGAAACAAATATTGAGGGTGCTTATTTGAGCAGAACAGTATTTGCCGACTGTGATCTACGAGGCTTGGTAGGTTTAAAAAATGTGATACATGATGGACCATCCACCGTCGGCATTGATACTCTTCTTCTGTCTGAAGGAGATATTCCACCTGAATTTCTTAGAGGTTGCGGTTTGCCTGACCATGTAATCGAGTATGTCAAAACACTTGCTACCAAACCCATTCAATACTATACCTGTTTCATCAGCCACAGTTCAAAGGATGAACCTTTCCCAAAGCATCTTTACGACAAGCTACAAGGCGCGGATGTGCGCTGCTGGTATTTCCCGGAACATGCTCGAACGGGAGAAAAGCTGAGAGATGAGATTGACCGCGCAATTCGATACTATGATAAGCTCGTCGTGATCTGTTCGGCGAACAGCCTTTCCAGTCAGCCGGTAGTTGATGAGATTCAGGAAGCTCTAAAACAGGAAAGGGAAGAAATTTTTCGAAGTCATCAAGATTGGGAGAGAGTAAACAAAGGTGAACTCGACCGTGAGGATTTCGAAAAACGCCGCTACCGAAAGTGCATTCTGTCTCCGATTATGATTGACGATTATCTTCTGAAGGAGTGGAAACATCCACTTCAATCCGAGTTGAAGAATCGCGTTGTGGCGGACTTTCGTGGCTGGGATAATTTCGATAAATTCGACAAGGAATTCAAAAAACTGCTAAAGGATTTGAACGCGAGGGAATAGGGTAAGCGCGAGGAGTGAGGGCACCCACTCGCGGCGAGTCTCGCCGTTGTGGGTCTCCAGACCCGCAATAGCGAACAATTCCGGCCGGGTCAGGCGACACCGGCTCGGCGAACTCATTTCCCAGGCGACCCGTCTCGGAGATTTCGTTAAAAAAAAGCCTCAGCATTTCTGCTGAGGCTTTTCTATTGCGGCTTGCGGAAGGCTTGGGCTTTTACATACCGAGAAGGCTTCGGATTTCAGTTTCAAAGAAAGCTCTGTCGCGGTAGCC
>CAZADO010000195.1:0-8347 GCA_964483885.1 uncultured Alphaproteobacteria bacterium
GAAACTTTCTATTCAAAGAAAATCTAATAATCGGGATTTCCAATCAAATGGCGGAAATCAGCGATGCTGAAAGAAAGCATAGAGATATATGTGGATTGCTGCTTACAATGCCTTCGGCAATTGTGAAACTGCCTGTAGAAATTCTTAAAGAGGAAGTAGAGTTTCATCCAAAACAGGCTACAATCTCTCTATGCACATTCCGAATCGATGGTCTATTACTCGAACAAGATGGACTTGAGAAATGCCTTAACCTCTTTCAAAAGAAAGAGATTCGTGAAGCTCGTAATTTGCAGAAAGCCGCTGTCTCTGGATTTCAGAGTGAGTTGATAAAAAGGAAAGCAAATTTTCCGCCATCCGCAAGTGGTGGATATACTTGGCAACAGGCTGATGCCTATGAGAAGTTAATCGTAATGCAGTGGCTATGTAAATATTACACTGACTTTATTAGCAAATTCAGTAAGAATCCTGAAGAGATTAACTTAGATGTATTTCTGTCTGCAAGAGTATTCGCGCTTTATACATACTATAAGTATTACCTTCAGGGCCGTTCACCTTCTGCATCCGATCTTGGAGATCTGCAATACATTGGATGTTTACCTTATTGTAGTATGGCAGTACTTGAAAAAGATGCAGTTGCCATCCTAATCCAGATAAAAAAGCATCATACAGTTATGAAGGATCTTGCATTGCATGATATTTCGTTTATAAGAAATCTAGGCTGAACCAAGAATAACTTTTGTCCAAATTGAGAAAGAAACACTAAGCTAATGAATTATATCTGGCGATTCAGTTTCATTTTCTTGCTTCTGCTTTGCTCATGCAAAGGTCGTGAAGGGCCGCTGCAACTTCAAATCTGGCATCAGATGCAGCCGACGGACAGAACCGTGCTGGAACGCTCAGTTAAACAATGGGAAGCAAAACATCCGGATGCCAAGGTTACCGTTCTCTATAAAGAAACGGAAGAACTGCGCACGACGTATCAAACAGCCGCGCTTGCGGGGCTGGGGCCGGAACTTGTTTTCGGGCCATCGGATCAAGTCGGACCATTCGCGATAATGGGCTTCATTCAGCCGATGGAAGAGTTCTTCAGCACTTCGGAATTAGCGGAATATGATACCGCTTGTCTCGTTCATTTTCGCGGACATTTGTATCAAGTCGCGGATCGCATCGGCAATCATTTAACGCTTATCTACAATAAGAAACTGCTACCCGTGCCGCCAAAAAACTCGGATGAACTCATTGCTTTGGGGCGAGAACTGACGAAAGATTTTAACGGCGACGGACGGATTGACCAATGGGCGCTCGTGTGGAACTATACCGAGCCTTTCTTTTTCATTCCGTTCATGGGCGGTTTTGGTGGATGGGTGATGGATGCCGAAGGAAATCCGACGCTGAACACGCCGGAAGCTGTGCACGCGTTCGAATTCGTCAAATTTCTTCGCGACAGTGTGCGCATGATTCCGCCGGAAAGCGATTACAACTCCGCCGATGTACTCTTCAAAGAAGGCCGCGCGGCGATGCTCATCAACGGCCCGTGGTCATGGGGAGGATATGCCGAAGCCGGAATTGATTTCGGACTCACGCGCATTCCGAAAATTGTACAGACAGGTTTGTGGCCATCGCCGATGATGTCTCCGTTGGGTTACTCCATCAATTCGAATGCCAAAGGTAAACGATTGGAATACGCGGTTGACCTTTTGAAATACCTTCTTTCGGTCAATGTCGAATTGGAGTACGTCAAAGCGAGCACGATTATTCCGTCGAAACTTGCTGCGCGTGAAGATTCGATTTTCACGAGCAATCCGTTGATGGAAGGAGCAGTGGCGCAGCTTGAAGTCGGCAGACTGATGCCGATTGTTCCGGAATTGCGCGCCATTTGGGACGCAATGCGCCCGTCGTATCAGCTCGTTTTATCAGGAACAATTGCCCCGAAAGAAGCAGCGCGGCGCATGCAGGAAGATGCACTGCGAAAAATACGGGAGATGAACGAATGACGACCTATCACCCACCGGAACTTCGACGATTTGCGTATATGCTGCTGCTGCCTGCCGCTTTGGTGGTTGCGGTCGTGGTCGTTTATCCGTTCATTTATAATTTTATTCTCTCGTTTTCCAACATGAGTCTCCTGCACCTGAGAGACTGGCAAATCATCGGTCCCAGGCAATACGAAAAAGTTTTTACCGAACCGGGGCTTTATACCGTCTTTTTCAAAACCATCATCTGGACGGTGGTAAACGTCGCCTTACATGTCTCCATCGGCGTTTTCATGGCGCTTCTTTTGCACAACAACTTTCGCGGGCGCGCACTCTTTCGCACGCTTCTGATTCTCCCGTGGGCCGTGCCTCCGGTGGTGACAGCCTTGACATGGCGAGGTATGTTTCATTACGAATACGGCGCGGTCAATCTCATCCTGACGAAAATGTTGCACCAGACTCCGATTCAATGGCTGAACGATCCAGTAGGAACGTTCGCAGCTTGCATCATTACGAATGTCTGGCTCGGATTCCCATTTATGATGGTGGTTGCTCTCGGTGCGTTGCAATCGATTCCGAAAGAACTCTACGAAGCCGCCGATATTGACGGCGCGAGCGCATGGAAAAAATTCCGTGTGATAACATTGCCATTGATTCGCCCGGTGATGATTCCCGCGGTGACTCTGGGACTCGTCTGGACATTCAATAAACTCGACATCATCTGGCTGGTTTCCAACGGCGGCGAACCGGCGGACTCGACACACATTTTGGTTTCGTACGTCTATAAAGCGGCGTTTGTGCTCTATCGCTACGGATACGCGGCGGCGCTTTCGATGGTCATCTTTCTCATTTTGCTTGCGTTTGGTTTATTCTTCCTTCGAAAAACCCGCGCATCCGAAGCAGCGTATTAATTCTTGCATGACGCGGGAGCGTCATGCCTAGTCTGTACAAAGAATCGCCGCGGCATGCGTCTCGCGTGCCCGGATACAAGGATTCCTTATGAAAAAAATACTTCTCTATATTTTTCTCTCCGTATTCGCACTGGCGACGCTCTATCCGATTCTGAACGTCATTTCGATTTCCCTGCGGCCGGGAGACAGGCTACTTACGACATCTCTCGCGCTGATTCCACCGGATGCCAGCTTTGAATCGTATGTCCGACTCTTCACAGAGAATCCGTTCCTGCGCTGGTTATGGAACAGCACGCTTGTTGCAATCGCGGTGACACTCACCGGTGTAGCACTCGCCTCGACAGCAGGCTACGCGTTCTCGCGCTTTCGTTTTCGAGGGCGCAATTTTGGAATGGCGATGCTGCTGACTACGCAAATGTTTCCCGCAACAATGCTGCTGCTGCCGCTGTTTATCATGCTTGCGAAACTGCATCTGATTAACAGTTATATTGGAATTGTTGTTGTTTATACCGCAACCGCGCTGCCGTTTTGCGTGTGGCAGATGAAAGGTTACTACGACACGATTCCGACATCGCTCGAAGAAGCCGCGCTCATTGACGGCTGCACGCGCTGGAGAGCTTTCTACAAAATTATTCTCCCATTGGCTGCTCCCGCACTCGTGATTACGGCATTGTTTTCATTTTTAACAGCATGGAGCGAATACGTGGTCGCCGCGCAAATTCTGCAAAGCGAACAGATGTTTACACTGCCTCTCGGCCTGAAACAATTCCAATCGAACATGACAACTGAATGGGGTCTCTACGCCGCAGGCTCGGTAATTATCAGTATTCCGGTAATTGCTTTATTCTTATTTTTAACACGCTGGCTGGTTTCCGGATTGACTTTAGGAAGTGTGAAAGGGTAGTTAGCGGCATAACTCTTGCGGTAGATGGTTATATTATGTTAAATGAGATGGAAGGAAAAGAACAATGAATCGGAAACGATATATCTTATGTCTTGCATTTATTTTGATTTGTGCAAGTGGATTGCGCGCCGACTGGCCGCCTGATTATGACCTCGCGGAACCTGTCTATCGCGACACTTCGCTTACTGTCATAACGGTTACCATGGATCCGGATTCGCTCGCGTGGCTGCTTGAATGGGATAACCGATGGAATTATCGCTATCTTCCGGCGGATATGATTTTTCAAAACAGCGTCCTTGCGGAAACATTGTACAATGTCGGGATTCGCCTGCGCGGCAATACTTCACGCTCGTCCGCCAAAAAATCATTTAAATTAAAACCGGATGCATTTGAATCCGGCCAAAAACTCAGCGGCCTCGATCAGCTCAATTTGAACGGCGAACACAACGATCCCTCTATAACGCGTTCACGCTTGTGCTGGCATCTTTTTGAAGCGCTGCACGTTCCCGCTTCCCGCGCAGCTCATGCAAGGCTCTACATCAATGGCGAATATCGCGGGCTGTATGTGAATGTCGAAGGAATCGACAAGGAATTTTTACGGGCGCGTTTCGGCGATGACAGCGGTAATCTTTACAAATGTCTTTGGCCTGCCGATTTAGTTTACATCAGCAACAATCCCGATGATTATAAATTCATGCAGTATCCCGGCGGCGGGCGACCGCCATACCGAACGTATGATTTGCAGACGAATGAAGAAGCGGATGATTACTCCGACCTTCGCGATTTGATAAAAATCCTGCACGATACGCCAGACGGAGATTTGCCCGTTGCGATTCGAGAAATATTCGATGTGGAGGAATTCCTGCGCTACTTGGCGACGAATACGCTGACCGGCATGTGGGATGATTACTGGTACAACAAGAACAACTTCTATCTCTATCACAATATGGTGACAGGCCGTTTCGAGTTCATTCCTTATGATTATGACAACACCTACGGCATCGCATGGGATTCGAATAATTGGGGCACACGCAATGTTTACACGTGGGGAAACAACAACTATGGAGAACGTCCTCTCGTACACCGCATTTTGAACTTTCCTGCTTTCAAAAACACCTACACGTATTTTCTAAATGAACTCTTAGCCGACGCGTTTACCTCCGCAGCTCAAAATCCTGAGATAGACAGCCTGAAGAATCGTCTTTATGATGCGGCGTTCGATGATGTATACCGCACGTATGATTATGGCTTCAGTTTTCAGGATTTTTTAGATTCATACGACCAAGATATTCCTTATGGCCATGTGCATTATGGCTTGAAGCCCTATGTGGCTGCGCGTAATCCTTCGGCTCTTTCGCAGTTAAATCCCGGCAATATCCCTCCGTGGATGTCCCAAATTTCTCACGCGCCTCAAACACCGCGTCATATGCAGCCTGTAACCGTAACCGTCTTTGCTTGGGATGATATGGCTCCGCCATCCATGAAACTTTTTCATCACACCGGTGGCGCGGAAGATTCGCTTGTGATGTATGACGATGGAGCACATGGTGACGGACTTGCCGGAGATTCCGTTTTCGGCGCGACCATTCCCGGTTTTGCTCAGGGCATCAATGTGCGCTACCGTATTCGAACGAATGATGGGATGGGCCAAATTGTCTATGAACCTCCATCGATGACAGATCATTTCATCTACTCTGTCGGCGCTCCGGGGCGCTCGCTCTTCATCAATGAATTCATGGCTGATAATGATAATTTCATTATGGATTTGCAAGGAGATTACGACGATTGGCTCGAAATTTACAACGATGAATCGGAACCGATAAATCTTGCCGGAATGACGCTAACGGATAATTTTGCTCTCCCGGAAAAATGGACATTTCCGGATACGGTTCTGCAGCCGGGTGGTTACCTTGTCGTCTGGTGTGATGAAGATGTCAATGATGCGGGACTTCATGCGAATTTCAAGCTTTCAAAAGAAGGCGAAGAAATCGGTTTGTATGATGATCCGGCTTTAGGCGGCATTCTTGTGGACAGTATCACATTCGGACTGCAGACGACGGATGTTTCTTACGGACGTGTGTGCGACAGCGGCCTGATGTGGGCGTTCTTCGACCCCGCAACTCCCGGCGCGGCGAACTCGGCATGCGATGACACCGTGCAGAACCTCACCGTGATTCGTGACGGTGACGGCATTCGGCTATTCTGGGAGCCAATCACATGGGCGGTAAGCTATACGATATATCGCTCCAGCACTCAACCTGTAAATCTTGAAACAGACTCGATTGGAGTCACTACTGATACCTATTTTCTCGATACTGGAGTATTCCCTGCAATTCCTGCAGCGTTCTATCGTGTCACGGCACGACCATAACTCATTTTTCATCTAATCATTGGAGAATCCTCTTATGAAGTATGGCGCAAGAAATCAACTGACTGGAAAAATCACGGACATCAAAAAAGGCACGGTGATGTGTCAGGTCAAGCTCGAAATCCTCGCAAATTCCTCTATGAGTTCGGTTATGACACTGGAATCTTTGAACGACTTGAATATCAAAGAAGGAGACAGTGTTAAGGTCGTCGTCAAAGCTGTAAATGTTCTGCTTGTAAAAGAATAGCTCCGTCAATTTCCCGCTTATTTCGTTTCCCGCAACTCTTTTTCACATCATTCAGATATGACGCTCGCAATAGCTCGTCATCCGTCAACACCAATCTTTGAGATTCTCATGGAAAAAATCTCTTTTCGCTTAAAATGCTTGCTGGCAATCCTACTGGTGGTTCTGCTCGTCACTGCTTCCTGCCAATTGAAAAAATCTGCCCCGGAATCCCCGGCTTATAGCACCGTTCAACATCCTGAGTGGAGTGCCAACTTGAGTATCTACGAAGTGAATCTGCGGCAATATACCGAATCCGGGACCTTCAAAGCTTTTGAACAACATCTGCCCCGCTTGAAAGACATGGGCGTCGGCATTCTCTGGTTCATGCCGATACATCCCATCGGCGAAAAAAATCGCAAAGGCAACATGGGCAGCTATTACTCCGTCAAAGATTATAAAGCGGTTGCCCCTGAGTATGGTTCTTTGGATGATTTCAAAACGCTGGTTAATCGCATTCACGAGATGGGCATGTATGTGATTATCGATTGGGTCGCCAATCACACGGCATGGGATAATCCGATGACACAGGAGCATCCTGAGTGGTTTACGAAAGACAAGCATGGCAATTTCATCCCGCCGGTTCCCGATTGGAGTGATGTCGTCGATTTGAATTATGACAATCTTGAGCTTCGAGCGTATATGATTGATGCGATGAAATTCTGGGTCAGCGAAACCGATATTGATGGCTTCCGATGCGACGTGGCGGAAATGGTGCCAATAGATTTTTGGAATAACGCTCGCGCTGAACTGGATAAAATCAAACCGGTTTTCATGCTCGCGGAAGCCGAATCGCCGGCGCTGCACGAAAAAGCGTTCGACATGACCTACTGCTGGAAATTATACTGGATTATGAACGGTATCGCTGAAGGCAGAAATAGCGCGGCGGATATAGATACATTCTTCGCAGAAGAATTCCAAACGTATCCGAAAGATGCCTATCGGATGTATTTTACGACCAACCATGATGAAAATTCGTGGAACGGAACCGTGTTCGAACGTATGGGTGATGCGGCTGAGATGTTCGCAGTCTTTGCGGCGACAATCCCCGGAATGCCTCTGATCTATAGCGGTCAGGAAGCCGGTCTTGATAAGCGGCTGGACTTCTTCGAGAAGGATCCAATCGAATGGAAACCTCATCCGTTTCAGGACCTATACACCACTCTGTTCAAATTGAAAAAACGAAATCAGGCATTATGGAACGGTAAACGCGGCGGAAATATGATTCGCGTACCTACAGCGAACAACAAGGATATCTTCGCTTTTATTCGATACAAAAACGATAATAGAATACTCTCCGTTTTCAATCTCTCAAAAGAAGAACAGACGATTACACTCAACGGTGATTTATGCTCCGGACATTATGACGATGTTTTTACATCTGAAAAGGTGCTGCTGACAAAACCCTCAAAGATAACTCTAAAACCGTGGGGATATCGCGTGCTGAAGAAGATATAATCTTTAGAAAGGCGCTTTCACATGAACTCAGACGAGAAAAAAGATCGGATGACACGGCGGCAATTTATCAAAACCTCGACGCTGACCACCGTTGGAACAGTTATTCTGACCAAAGTTCCCTTGCTGTCAGGTGAAAGTGCGTCGGGTGAAGGAATCCAAGATAATGGCCGCAAGCAACTTCTCTCGCTGACCGTGAATGACAAACCGGTACGTTTACTGATCGAACCGCGCACGACGCTTGCTGAAGTTCTGCGTGACCATCTGAAACTCACCGGGACAAAAATCTCGTGCAATCGCGGACAATGCGGGAGCTGCACTGTGCTTATGAATGGCAAAGCCGTCTATTCATGCCACATGCTGGCGCTGGATGCCGCAGGCAGCAATGTCACGACGATTGAAGGATTGCTCTCCGGCGAAGAGCTTCATCCACTGCAGCAGGCATTCGTTAAC
>CAZADO010000196.1:0-5628 GCA_964483885.1 uncultured Alphaproteobacteria bacterium
ATTCCTGCCCAACAAAGAAATCGGGTGAATCAAACTTGCAATCTGAAAAAACAATAGGTCTCTCTATGCCGTTTTTTAGAACGTCAAGAGTATGCGAGTCAAATGTAATACCTTTTATCAACAACAAGTCTGGTTCCGAAAGTGTTCCTTCGGTCCTTCGGGATTGAAAGCATGTCTATTGATATAGTCAATAATAAGATGCGAAGGCATCAACTTCCGATCAAACTCTGATTCGTGGAAATAGCAGTAGTCAGCTTTTTCCATACGACTGTTTAGAACACAGCCAGTGTGCTTGCATTTTGTGAGACTATGTAGTTCTATTGCTGACATATCTACCTTTATGTGTAATATTGCTTGCCAAAGCCGACATTGCAATCATGAGAAGCGCGCAGAAGCCTCCCAATTGTGTCCTTGCTCTTATGATTGTTCTCCCCGATTTTTATGATTGGTTGGTGGTTTGTTCGCGTCCGCTTTTTAGGTTACCCCCCTTAGTCCCCCCTGCTAAAGCAGGGGGGAAATTTATACTACACCCACGAGACTCCCAAGATAAGCAGAATTGCGACGACGACCATCATCAGTCCTTCGCCTGCGATTAAGCCGGAAGCGAGTGATGCGCCGTAGCGGTCAACACGGTCAGGATTTTTGCGATTGTAGATGTACGTGATAATCGCTCCCAGCCACATACCCATCGAATAAAACGCCGGCACCATAAACGCGATGCCCAATGCGACCGCGGACGGTACCCATGCGCGGATCTTCTTAATGCGGCCTAATAGCGTCAACGCGATTCCGACGAAGCCGCCAACCAGCGCCGCCCATAATGCGCCATCCGGCAAGGATGAGACGCCTTTCGCCAACACTTCCGCCATTGCATGCCACGCAATCACTGCAGGCCCTGCGAACGTATCGCCGGGGATTTCATAGGCGGCTGTCAATAAGCGATACACTGCCGCGACAATGAAAACGCCTACCACGACACCGATAAGCTGCGTGATGACCTGCTTGCGAATCGAAACTTTCAGCAAATAACCGGCTTTCAAATCGTGCATTAAATCACCGGCCTGACTGGCTCCCGCTGCCGTGATTCCCGCTGCCATCAAGTTCGTCGGAATCTTGCCCGGGTCGAGCGCACCATAAACGACCTGCGTGATTTTGCCCATCGCGCCGACGGGATTGATGTCGGTTTCTCCGGTCGCGCGCACAGCGATGCTGGCGATAAGAAACGACAGTATGACTGCCAAAACGCCCATCCATATTGGAATTTCAAAATAGATGTGGGCTAACGTGGTCGTGAAAACCGTCGCGCAAATCATGCCGATAGTCCACCATCCCATCGGGAATGGATCCGGAGCATCTTCTTCGGCTTCGCCTTCTGCTCGAACCGGTGCGATACCTTTCGCAGCTTTCTTCAGGGACGTGAAGGTATGCGCGATGACTTTATATTGCAATGCGAGGCTCGTAAATCCCGCGGCGACCATGCAGGCGACTCCCGGCCAGAGTACCCATTTGAAAGCGGTTTTGTACACGGCGGCATCAGTGGTGAATTGAACAATATCCATATTGAACAGAATCGGAGCAATCACTCCCCACGCTAACACCGCTCCGGCGAAAAGCGACCAGCCGACTTTCGGGCCAATCAATATTCCTGCACCGAGCATCATCGGCGATAAATTAATCCCGAGCCGGAGCGCCGCGAAACCAATTCCGAAAATTCCCAGACTACCCAAACCGATGTCGTTGAACGAAATATCTTCAATCGAAGACAGACCGAGCGGCTGAATCGAATAGAGAAGTTTTATTCCTGCCGCAGCGATAAGCGAATAGAAGAGTACCTTGGCTTTTTTCACCGCCTCCACACCGGACGCGTACATCGCTTTAATCGTTTCCGCCGCCGCGGTTCCTGTGGGATAGCGAAGTTTTTCGACGACGACCATCTGCCGACGCAACGGCACCGCGAAGAACACGCCGAGGAACGCGACGGAAATCGCCCAGATGACAAGCTGTAAATAAGTCAGATTATGCCCCGGCCCCATGGTTTGGAGCCGGAACATTTCCAGCGCGGGAATGCACGCGACCATCCCGCCTGCCGACGCCATTGTTCCTGCCGATGAACCCGCAGTCGCCGAGATGAGATTTTCCTTCGCTCCATACGGGCGGCTCATGAACGTGCCCATGCCTTTAAAAAGGGCGAATGAAATCACGGCTGCAGTAATCGACGCTCCAAATGTCCAGCCGATTTTCAGTCCGATACAAACATTGGACGCTCCAATCAAACATCCAACAAACAGACCGGACACAACGGCTCGAAAAGTCAATTCAGATGCAGATTTCTCCATAACATCTCCATGCTAATATATGTATGTCACATTGCTTCTTTTTATTGTTCCCCCCCTTAGTCCCCCCTGCTAAAGCAAGGGGGGAAATTTTATCAATCGGCGTGAATGGATACCGTTTACCCTTCGCGTGAATTTAAGAAATCAACTCTCGTGCGAATTTCTCCTGCGCGGAAAACGAATCGGGATAGACGAGTTCGCGGGTGAAACGGTCGCCTTGCTTTTTCAGCTTCGGGAATATTAAGCCGCGTCCCAACGGGAAATTTTTTGTGCGTTCTTCAATGATCGGTCGCAATTCATCATCATAGCACCATTTCTCGCGGAATTCCTGCGCGTGCGATTTATCGCCGGACGCTTTCATATCACCGATGATTTGCAGCATCTGAGCAGTGACATCATGAATCTTCGCGGGATTCGCTTCGTATTTTTTCTTGCCGTCTTCATCAGTGATGTTAATCGCTCCGTTTTTCAGGAAATAATGCCACATCATATTGCGCGCTTTGTTGTGCGCCTGCTTGGGTTCGAATTTCAAACTCTGCAGCATGGACAACAGCATGCCGGTGTATCCCGCTTGCAGCACATCTTCGGTAATCACACCTTCCTTCGCGAGCAGCGGCATCGCCCACAACCCAAAGAGTTCCGCGCGCGCTTCTTCCATCGGTGAATATTCCGCTTCGAAATATTCGCGCGGCAGTTTATCGCGGTGCTGCGGATCCATCATGCCGGTCGTGTGGCCAAGCTCGTGCAATGCGCTGTGAAGTTGACTGGCGTCGAAAAGCAAGTTCCCGAGTTTGTCGAACGTGCGCGCCGGTAGAAATTCCTTCGCGGCAAATTGACCGGATATTTTATGTATCGCTTTTCCGGTGTTGTAATAAACCATATTGACCGAACCGATTTTTTGAATCACCCAGTCGTCATTCGGAAGCGACTGCGCGATAATCGTCATCGGCCCATTGACATAATCCCCCGCCCAACTCAGCACATCCACGAATTTCAAATTCGGCAGTGTTTCCGGATTTATTTCCAATTTCTTGTGTTTCCACGGCGCGGTCGCTTCGAATTTTTCGTATCGGTCAATCAGCGCCTTCAACTGTTTTGTCGCCTCGGAATTTTCAATCAGCGCCGCTCCCGCTGCGGCTCCGCGAGCATTTTTCCAGTTATCCAGATAGACTTCAACCGCGCTGGAAAGAATCAAATCCAGTTTCGATGTATGCCGCACCCATGTATAATCCGCGAGCCTGCGCGCTTCGGTTGTGCCGAAAGAGAGCTCCTCGATTTTCGCATCCAGATAAAGTTGAAACGACGGCTCGTTTGTAAATTCGCGCGCGCGGCGCAGATGCCCAATCACCGGTATTAAATCTCTACAATAGAGGTCTTCATTCAGATGTACCGATAAACCTTTTTTATCTCGCTTGACGCTGCTGTTGACAAGATTTGCGCTGTCGCCGAGCGATTTCAATTCGTCATCGGTAATATCGGGTGGATAAAAACCTGCGCGATCCGGCAACTCGAGCCCTTCAAAAAGAAACGGTGCGGCGATTTCATAATCTCGCTGAACCTGAGTATTTTTGCATTTCTCGACCAGTTTTTCGACGGTACATGTATCCAGCATTAGCAGATGATTTTTGCGAGGCAGAAATGAAAACGGACTGTTTTGCAAATCGAGAAGCGTGCTGTAATTTTTCAGCGCAATTTTTTCTTCTCCCTTGGCAACGTCCATCAATTTGTGAATAAGTCTTCTGATTATCGGCGTTTTCGGTTCGAACTGGTCGCGATACAAAGGATTCATGCATTCGGCGGCTTCAGTTAAATATCCCAAGACCTGAATGTCATTATCAGACAATCCATCAAGATTCACTTCAACGCGAACGAGTCCCGCGCGGCGCGGCGGTTCTTCATGCTGCTGATAGGGAACGAATTGAATGTCATCAGATGTACGGTTCACTTGTTTTTCTCCATCTATGTTGTTTTTTGTTTGTTGCATTTAATGATTACCCCCCTTAGTCCCCCCTGCTGAAGCAAGGGGGAGATTATCCACTATTCAACGCACCAGCAATAGTTTCCGTGTATGCTGAAAATCGCGCGCTTCCATCCGGCAGAAATAGATTCCCGACGGCAAATCTTTCGCGTCCCAAGAAACCGTATAGAAACCCGGTGATTGATTTCGATGAATGAGTGTTGCGGTTTTTTGCCCGAGGAGATTGTAAATCGCCAAACGAACGAGACCGGGCTGTTTCACGCTGTAGCGAATCATCGTTACGCTGTTGAATGGATTCGGCCAGTTTTGTGACAGCGACCAATTCAGCGGAATATTTCCCAGTGGTTCCGGTTTCCAGTTATAGACGGAATTTTCTGCGCCGGGTGTGCCGTGTGTGCTGTCCGATGCGCGCCAATTTTGATAAAGCGAATTGTCCAATCTCGGATTTACAAGTTCGAGTGTCGGGCCGTTGCCGTCAGGTTCTATCGGCCACGGGGAGTCATCATCATACGCGACGAAATCCACCAGTTCCCCTGTGAAATCATAGAGCCGCACCGCATCACTACCCCCGAAACCAAAACCGATATTCCCTTCAACAGGCCCGGCTTCCGGAAAATGCCGGCGAAATTCCCACACATCCTCACACACAATCAGATATGCTCCTGCCGGAATCTCAACATCCGACGGAAAGAAAAAGATGTGGTCGTCGCATTCGTCTCTGAGCGACCAGCCGTCCAGCGAAACCGTGTTCCAATTCGCATTGTACAGTTCGATCCAATCCCCCGTGTCGAAATCATCCGCGCTGTTATAATTAATTTCGTTCACAACGACCATTGCTTCCGGCGCTGACACCATCAGAAATGAATCACACACTCCAAAATCAATCGCTTTCCCCGACGCGCTTTCGAGCCAAACTGTATCGCCGATTGACAGCGGCTGGAATAAATTCCCTATCGCGAGTTCTCCCGGCCGCAAACGCTCGACACCGTCGCGGCAGTTGGTGATATTTATTCGCCTTCCCGCATCAACGACGACCGGCTCATTGAATTGAAATCGCGAACAAGACGAACCATAGCGAACTGCGCAATAGGATAAATCAACGTCGTGCTCGGCTGTGTTTTCGATTTGGAAAAAGAATCTCACCGAGTCGTTTCCGATTTGATAAAACGGCCCGACGCGCAGATGTTCGCTTTCCGGCGGATGTTCGGCGGCGACAATTTCCAGAGCGACCGTCGGATCATGAGCCTGTGAAAAATATCCGTTCGCCGGATAGTTGTACCCTTCCCCTAAAAGCGTTATGAAATGGTAATAATAATG
>CAZADO010000197.1:0-4904 GCA_964483885.1 uncultured Alphaproteobacteria bacterium
CGTCAGCAGAACATAGAGAGTCAAACTCCCTTTAAGTTCCAGTCCGTATCCAAAAAGTCCAAGAGGAAGTGTATAGTTCAATGTCTTAAAATTCTTTCTTTGTTTAGTAACTTAGGAGCGAGGCTCCGTCAGTTCTTGAAGTGGCCATCTCGGTTTAGCAGGTGCATCCAAAGGACTCCGTTCACCTGCGGCGAGTCGCTTTTCTCCCACGTAAGCAATCAAGGCGGCATTGTCAAAGCACAATGACGGCGGTGGAAGGAATACCGGCAATGAAAAATCTTCGCCGATAGTCCTGACTCTTTTCTGCAAAAGCGAATTTGCTCCGACGCCGCCTGCCAGAGCGATAGCGCGAGGACGGAACTGTTCGACTCCCGCTCGCAGTTTCGTTTCTAAAAGTTTCACAGCCGCCTGCTGAAAAGCCGCCAGCAAATCCGCGCGATGTGTTTGCAAGTCTTCCGGCGAATGTTTCTGAACAACGCGCAGCATTGCCGTTTTCAAACCCGAATAGCTGAAATCGAGATTTTTCCCCGGCATTATTGCCGGAAATTGATGATATTCTGAGTCACCGGTTTGAGCTAATTTGTCGATAGCCGCACCCGCAGGAAAACTCAAACCGAAAAGTTTACCGACCTTGTCATAGGCTTCACCGACAGCGTCATCGCGAGTCGAACCCAACAGTCGGTAGCGACCGAACGCCTCCACCCACATAAGCTGCGTATGCCCACCGGAAACAATCAACCCTATGAAAGGCAGCGGAATACGTTCTCCATCGAGTTCCGCTGCCCAAAGATGGCCTTCCAAGTGATGCACAGCAAGAAAAGGAAGTTCCAAACTTAGCGCAATTCCCTTGGCGAAATTCAATCCGACTAACAGCGCTCCCACAAGACCCGGCCCTGCCGTTGCGCAAATCCCTTCGATGCTTTCAAGGGAATCGTTTTGCTCGCGCAGCGCTTGCCGCGTAAGAAGAAGAATCTGTTCGAGATGATTGCGACTGGCCAGTTCGGGCACGACTCCACCGAAAGCCTGATGAAGCGTTTGCGTACGAGTTACAAGACCTCGAAGCACACCGTTCTTAAGAACCGCCGCTGCTGTTTCGTCACAAGAACTTTCAAAAGCCAATACTTTCATGCGCATCCCAAAAGATTTTTATTCAATCGTCCATGTGACTTTTGGGGGAGTCATCGAAACAATTTTCAAGAGTGTCGAATCATCGAGTGTCGGTGCATAATCCGTGCTGTCTTCGTTCCAGTCTTTTTCATAGTCCAAAACAAGGTGCGGAGGCAACGTGTCGAGCGCGGCGAGACTGCTTTGCGGCCCCTCTATCATAACACGAATATATTCCGGCGAAAGCACCGCTTGTTTATCTTGGGGAAGATTCCGAATCTCCACAAGTACACTATCGAACTTGACCTGTTCTACAGCTTCGATGACGGCTTGAACAAGAATGTGACGCGTCTCGAGCAGAATTTTCGGTGAAAAAGTACTTTGAAGCGTCAACTGCACTTCAATGAAATCGCGAGCGCCACCAATTCGCCGACTCCGCGTCGTCAATTCATCGACTTGTTCGATAAGCGTTCGCGGACCTCGAATGAAAACGCTGTCCGGTTCACAGATAAAATCTCCGACTCGCATAAATCCGCTGGCAGGTATAATCTCGCAATCAACCCGCACAGGCACTCGCTTCACCGCAACCCTATCAATGTCAAGATGCAGCGTCTCCGGGGATGCAATTTGCAGGTCTCGAATGGGAAATCCGGCCGGTACGGTAATCATTGAAGGAAGCAGAGGAACGTCTCGTGGAGCACTGTAGCCGCTGATATCCAACTTCAACCTTGCCCCGTGAAAATACCGCCAAAAGAGCAAGTCCCGACCTCTCCCCGAACAACTGACGCGTACCGATTTGGGAGGATCCTCTGCAAAAAGATAACCCGGCTGGAGACTGCTCAACTCAATCGGAATAACGAAATCGGCATCGTATTCTCGATTACTGATAACAAACAGCCAGAGAAATATTGCAAGGAAAAAAAGAGCAACTTTCACGCGATTCTCGGCGGAAAATAGACTGCTCATCTTTATCTCCCTTGTTGCTGGAGCTGCTGCAACTGCGCTTTGGACAACGGAATCCCTCCGCCAATCTTTTCCGCAAGCAGCATTACTTTCGCAAGAAACTCAGCTCGCTCCATGCGATGTAAAGCTTCCTCTGTTGTCTTTCCTACAGCGACAGCGCCATGATTTTCGAGCAGATAAACACCGGAATTCAATCCGCAGAAGATAATCTGTTCCGCAAGGGAAGCACTGCCGGGAGGCGCGTACGGAACGAGGCAAATCCCGCCAATCATGAGCTCGGCTTCGGCCAAAATCGCCGTATCCGGGATTTTATGTGCCGCCGCAAAAGCAGTTAGGTGCGGCGTATGAGCATGAAGAATAGCGCCAATGTCTTCGCGTTTGCGGTAAATAGCCAGATGCACAGCCCATTCCGTGGACGGCTCGCCGCTGCCTGAAAGCTTCCTCCCTTTCTCGTCAATCTGTACGAAATCGTCCTCGACAATTCCCCCCTTCTCCGCTCCAGTGGGAGAAATCCAGAACGAAGTCGATGAGATGCGCGCCGAGAGGTTGCCATCGGTCGCCGTAAAGCCTCCGATTTCATAGAGCTGCCTTGCCGCACGAACAAGTTCCGCCCTTTGTTCCATTACTATCGCCCTCCTTGCGCCGTAATGTGACCGAAATCCGTGTATCTCTTTAATACATCAGGAACGCGAATCGTTCCCTCATCAGTTTGATAGGTTTCCAAAAGCGAAACCATCAGGCGGGATGTCGCCAGTCCCGAACCGTTCAGCGTATGCACAAATTCGAGCTTTCCGGTCGCTTCCCGACGAAAACGAATCGCGGAACGTCTCGCCTGAAAATCCACGAAGTTGCTGCATGAAGAGGCTTCCAGCCATTTTTCTTCGCCGGGCGACCATGTTTCAATATCGTAGCATTTCGCTGCGGCAAAGCTGAGGTCTCGTGTGCAGAGTTCCATCACACGATAAGCAATGCCTAATTTATCAAGAATTCCCGTGGCGGCCATTAGAAGGCTCTCCAATTCATCATAGGATGTCTCCGGCAAGACGAATTTCACCATTTCGACTTTGTTGAACTGATGCACCCGTAAAAATCCTCGCGTTTCCTTACCATAGGAGCCGGCTTCCCGGCGGAAACAAGGAGAATAGCCGCAGTAATATAATGGCAAGCTCGCCTCGGAAAGGATTTCTCCGCGATGAATATTCGTGATGGGCACTTCAGCCGTGGGAATCAAGTAGAGATCATCGCGAGAACAATAATACATGTCGTCCGCTAATTTCGGAAGCTGAGCGGTTCCTGTCATTGCTTCGGACGTCGCCACGAACGGCGTCATCACTTCTTTAAAATGACCACCGGCCAAATGTTCGTCCAGCATGAAATTTATCAAAGCTCTTTCGAGCGTCGCGCCTGCTCCCAGATATAACGGAAAACCGGAACCCGCGATTTTCGATGCTCTCGGAAAATCAAGAATGCCCAGAGATTCACCGAGTTCAATATGATTCTTTGGCGTGAAATCGAATTCCGGTTTGGTTCCGCTGGTGCGAATAAATCGGTTGTCTTCAGAACCCTTTCCTTCCGGAACAGACGCATGAGGAAGATTCGGTATGGTCAGCGAGAGTTCTCGAAGACGCTCTTCGATGGTGCGCCGCTCGTCATCAAGTGCGGTAATTCTCTCTCCGATAGTACGACTTTCTTCCTTCAGAGATTCAACATCTCCGCCTGCTTTAACTTTCTGCGCAATATCTTTGGACAGAATATTACGCCGACTCTTTAGAGCATCTCCTTCTTCGATAGCGGCTCGGCGGCGCCCGTCGATTTCAAGCAGCGCATCCAAATTATCTTCTTCGCCTTTCAGCCGAATCCCGCGCCGGACCGCTTCAGGATTTTCCCGAATGAATTTCATATCAAGCATAGAACAGAAACCTCACAGACAAATCGTTTCATAGAGGATTTTATCGTTGTCCTTCCCCACGAAGCACAACCAACAAAGTCATCAATAGAATCCGCAAATCGAGCACCAGCGAAAGATTTTCTACATAAAACAAATCATAGCGCAGTTTCAAAGCGACGTCTTCCGCCGCGTCGCTGTAGCGCATATGCACCTGTGACCATCCCGTTATCCCCGGCTTCAGATTCAAACGTCTTTCGTAAAGCGGAATTTCCTGAGTGAACTTCTCTACGAATTCGCGCCGTTCCGGACGGGGACCGACAAGGCTCATGTGCCCTGCAAACACATTCAGAAGTTGGGGCAATTCATCCATGCGTGTCGCTCGAATGAATCGTCCAATGCGCGTAATGCGAGGATCATCTATCACAGCCATCACTGGCCCGCTTCGAGCTTCTGCATTTCTTCTCATCGAGCGGAATTTGAAGAGTCGGAATTCGCGGCCTCCTCTCCCAACACGTTTCTGAATATAAAAAATCGGACCGGGGGAATCGAGCGGAATCAGCACAAATAAAATTAGCCAGATAGGAAAAGTTAGAATTAGCAGGATGACGGAACTCACGATGTCCATCACCCGTTTCAGCACGCGTTCTCCCCAGGGGAGAAGTTCTGATTGAATCGCCACAAGTGGATGACCGGACACCCATCTCGGTCGAACACTACCAAGCAAAACCGGATACTGATCCGCGGGTACAAAACCGCGCAAATTCTGTGGCGTCAATGAACGAACCAGCTCGGGCAACATCACTTCATCAGGAGGATCCAGCGCCAAAAGTACGGTGTTGAAAAAATGGCGCATCCGCAGCAGCGATATATTGCGCGCAGTTCCCAGCATAGGAAGCGATTCCCATGTCTCTGCAGACGTGTCTCCCTCCGAAGCCACACCCACAAGACG
>CAZADO010000198.1:0-3090 GCA_964483885.1 uncultured Alphaproteobacteria bacterium
GGGAGTGGAACAGAAAACTTGATATTAGTCAAGATTATTCTTGATATCTATCACGTGAAATTATTCAAAAGGTGATTATATTAGGTATATCTCTGTTTAGAGATGATACCTTTTTTTGTTTAAACAAGGAGGCGTTATGATGAAGTTCAGAATTTCTATAATCGCTGTTCTTATAGCGTCTGGTTCAATACTATGGTCTGCTCCCGTGCCAACAACGTTGAATGATTTCTTCATGCCCGGTTCTCAGCCTGACGAATCCGGCAATCTTGAGAAGGTAACCCGATGTACGAACTGCCATGGCGGATACGGTGAAGAAGACGTGGAACCCGTCTTCACATGGCGCGGCGGCATGATGTCGCAGGCGATGCGCGACCCACATTATTTCGCAACGGTAGCGATTGCCAATCAGGACGCACCGGAAAGTGGGGATCTTTGTCTGCGATGTCATACACCTAAGGGATGGTTGGAAGGGCGGTCTGAACCTACAGATGGTTCAGCGTTGACTCCGGACGACTACGAAGGTGTTCAATGTGATTATTGTCATAGATTGATCAAACCAACGACGATTGGTGTCAATCCATATCCGGATGATCCAAATTACACCTCGGACACATATCCTCTCGATCAAGCTTACCTGGCAACGATTGATAGTATTCCCGAGACGTCAGCCAATGGCATGTTTATTGTCGATTCAGATCAAGCGAAACGTGGGCCCTATTCACTAACCGTCGCCCGCCATGCCTACACTTATTCTCCTCTTCACTCTGACGCTCATCTTTGTGGCACGTGCCATGATGTGAGCAATCCCGCATTTACGAGAGATCCCAACGGGGCCTATGTTCCCAACGCATTCGACGCGCCCGCACCCGATTTCACTCCTACTGCCATGTTTCCCGTCGAACGCACCTTCAGCGAATGGAAAATGAGCGCGTACAATACTCCTGCAGGAATCTACGCGCCTCAATTCGGCGGCAACAAGGACTATGTTTCGACCTGTCAAGACTGCCATATGCGCGACGTCACCGGACATGGTTGTGATAAAAGTGATGCGCCCTTGAGAACAGATTTACCGCTGCATGACCAGACCGGCGGCAATACCGCTGTTCCGTTGTGGGTAGCGGCGCTTTACCCGGGAGATGTTGAAACGGCGGCATTAGATTCAGGAATCCAACGAGCGACATATATGCTGCAAAATGCCGCAACGATGACGCTCGATGTGACGCAACAGGGAAATCAGTTTCTTGCACAGGTACATATTGTAAACGAAACAGGCCATAAACTGCCTTCAGGGTATCCCGAAGGGCGACGGATATGGATTAATATGAAAGCTTACAATATCGGAGCTCAAACGGTCTATGAATCCGGGGCTTATAACTTGGCAACGGCTGAATTGACTCATGACGCGGATGCTAAGATTTACGAAATCAAACCAGGAATCTCGACAGCATTAGCGCCGATTGTCAGCCTTCCTGCAGAACCGTCATTTCATTTCGTTTTGAATGATACTATCTATAGAGACAATCGCATCCCCCCACGTGGATTCACCAACGCCGCTTTCGATTCTATTCAGTCGCCTCCCGTTGATTATTCGTATGCGGACGGTCAGTATTGGGACGATACCGACTATCTGCTTCCGGGAGAAACGGTCGATATTGTTGTCACTCTCTACTACCAGACTGCCAGTAAAGAGTATGTGGAATTTCTGCGCGACGAAAATGTTACAACGGATCATGGACAGACCAACTACGATCTTTGGGCGGCTAATGGCAAATCTGCTCCCGTTGCGATGGCAACGGCGTCATACCAAATCATTCTTCCTGATCCTGTTGTTGATTTGACGATACTATTTGAAAGCGGTCAAGTTTACCTGTTCTGGTCTCCAGCACAAAATGCGACATCCTATAATGTGTACCGGATGAGTGAACCTTTCGCACCTCCGGCAGAGTGGCAGCTTATCGCGCAGCCTACAGACACCAGCTACACCGAGCCGGTTCCGGCTGAAATGGTAGGATTTTATAAGGTCGTCTCGGTTGGGGCGCAATAGAATCTGCTGACTCTGTCCTCTCTAAACAACCCACAGGTACTTGATTTTTGCCTGTGGGTTGTTTATTATATATAAACGGTGCAAGTTTTAAGATTGACATTATGAAATCACAACAGACACTTTATGTGACGAATCGAGAAGACTGGCGGGCGTGGCTGGAAAAGAATTATGCTTCTGCAAATGAAATCTGGCTCGTCTATTACAAAAAGCACACGGGCAAGCCCCGAATTCCTTATGATGATGCGGTGGAAGAAGCGTTGTGTTTCGGATGGATTGATAGTATCATAAAGCGTGTGGATGATGAAACCTATATGCAAAAATTCACACCACGAAAAAGTGCGAGTACTTGGTCAGAGCTGAATAAAAAGCGCGTACAGAAAATGATCCGGCAAGGACGAATGACTGAAGCCGGGCTGACCAGAATCAACGAAGCCAAGAAAAATGGAACATGGGCTGAGACGGTAGCCTCCAAGAAGGCATTCGAACTCTCCCCTGAAATCAAAAAATCACTGGCCGCAAACAAAAAAGCGTGGGGGAATTTCAATAAACTCGCTCCGTCCCACAAAAAACAATACATCGGCTGGATTATGAGCGCGAAAAAAGAAGAAACGCGAGAAAAGCGACTCAAGGAAGCCATCAAATTGTTAGCGCAGGATAAGAAATTGGGGATGAAATAGAAAACAGTTCTCTTAATCCAGACTACAAAGACAAGAGTAGAAATCATGAGTTCGTCTGAGTTTCCGCCTTTCGTGCGAAATCTTCCGGAAGCTGATTTGCCGTTCGTTGGTTTGCGCGGTTGGCTTCTTCAAAGCGATTCAGGGCAGATCCTATTTAACGAATCGTCCGTTGAGGTGTTTGTACCCGAACACTCGCACGGTGAGCAATGGGGCGTTGTGATTGATGGAAAGATTGAATTGACGATTGGACAGCAAACCCAGACTTATCGTCGCGGAGATACCTATTTCATTCCGAGCGGCGTGGTTCATCATGCTCGGATTTATCCGAATTTCCGAGCCGTGGATTATTTTGCGGATCGTAATCGTTAT
>CAZADO010000199.1:0-3889 GCA_964483885.1 uncultured Alphaproteobacteria bacterium
AACCGCGACGAGCGCGAGTATGCCTGATGTGATAGACTTCAACATATTTCGCTCCTACGAGAATTCCGTTCTGTGCTTTTCTCTAAACAAGATTATTTTTTCAAAAGTTAGAAAAAGATACGATAGCTGAACTGGAACATCTGAAAATCATCGTTCCCTGCCAGCGTTCCATCACCGTTGGCGTTTTCATCCATATCAACAATGGAATAGTTTATCAATAGTCGCACGTTGGGATTGAAATACCAATTTAGCCCGGCTGTGTATTGATGAGCTCTTCCGCCTGTGACATCGCCATCGTTAAGGTCGAGCGTACTATAGCGCAAAGCGACTTCCAGCGCTCCGTGATGGCTTCGCGGGATAAGACGTTCGAATTCCGCTGTCCGGAAATCATAAGAACGTGACTCGCCGGTAATAAACCAGCTTCCGAAGACATAGCTTCCTGAAAAGTTTACGTCCTGCTTTCCATCGAAGCGCTGAACAGTGGTTCCAATGTACTCGCTTTGACAAGAGAAAGGACCATACACACCTGCAGCTTCCAAGCCGATAAGCGTATAGTTGTTCACATCTTCTATGTTGCCGGTGTTCAGATACCAATCACGATTGACATGAGTCTCAGGGTAGGTGCGAAAAGAAATCTCTTCCGGCGCATTTGCATCGGGTGTTCGATACGATCCCGCAAGTCCCAGATGCAGAAGTTTGCCGGATTCAAGTATCGGTGCACATGTCAAACGGCCGCTTAGACCGAACCCCTCATCTTCTTCCGCATCAATATCCGCAAGTTCTTGACCGAAGATGCCTGCAGCGAATTGCCAAGGCTTGCGCCAGAAGCCATATTCCATGCCAAGCTTGCGCCCTGAAGGGAAGACATTCGGCAGGGCACGTTCCAGAAAAGTTAGATATTTGGAACTTGTCAAGTCCTCCAAGCTGAAGGGTTCCTTGAAATTCCCAGCTTTGATGTGGTGTGGAGAACTGAAGGCATTACCGTAGCTTATCCATGCATCCTTAATTTCCACTTCGTTATCCATGAATCCGAAATCAAGCTCCGCTCCCCAATCTCTCCAAAGCATGGCTTTAAGTGCGATTCGCGCCTTTCGTATTTCGGTGCCATTGCTCATGTCATTCTTGTCTTCGTTATAGAAAGCCGCATCCATAAAAATTCGAGTGTCGAACCACCATGCGAAATCGGAGTTTTCCGAACGAAACAAGAGGATTCCATCTTTTGCCTGAGCCTTTATATCAGTTGTCCTGATATCCTGCGCCTGCAACGGTGTTCCGAAGATAGTCATGGAGACCAGCATCAGAAGCGAAAATTTCAACATGACGCAGATTTGTTGCTCTTTCTTTCTCTTTTTCATTTCCATCCTCGAATAGTAATCGAATCAGTATTCATCTCAGTTGTGTTTCTTTAGTAACCCGGTTCGCTGTCGATTTCGACCGGCACTGAGCTGATATCGAAGATCTTTTCTGTTCTTTTCTTTTCGCTCTTTTTATTATCCAACGTGTGACGGACCGCCTTGCCAAGTTCAGCCATCATGATAGGTTTCAGGATGTAATCGCGAATCCCCAATTGTTTCGCCTTCTCAGGCGTGACAGCCTCACTGAATCCCGTCACGAGAATAACCGGCATGTTCGGACGAATATGCATCACTTCAGTCGCAAGCTCGACACCCGTCATATTCGGCATGGTTTGATCCGTTACAACAAGATCGAACCGATCCGGGTGAGCCAGAAACGCCTCCAGCGCTTCGATACTGCTGGTGCGCGCCGTCACGCTGTATCCCAAATTCTTCAGCATCTTTTGGCCTAAGTTAGCCAACGCCTCTTCGTCGTCGACATACAGGATGCTTTCGCTGCCTCGGGGAATCACCATTTTGTCTTTTGCTTCCTCCGAAGCTTTGATTTTCAACATCGGCAGGTACACATGGAAAGTCGATCCTTTCCCCGGCTCACTCGTGACCATCATCGCACCGTTATGGCTCTTTACGATTCCATGAGTCGTTGAAAGCCCCATTCCTGTCCCTTCACCAATCGGTTTCATTGTGAAGAAGGGTTCAAATATCCGTTCTAAGGTATTCGCATTCATGCCGTGGCCTGTGTCTCTAACCGTTAGCAAGACATAGTGACCTTCGCTCAGATTCGGATTCGCCCGCGCTTGTTCAGCATTGACGTCAACGGCATCGAGACGCACCTCGAGCACCCCGCCTTTCTCTTGCATTGCATAGAGAGCATTACTGCACAGATTCATCAACACTTGATGAATCTGCGTGGGATCCCCCATCACGGCACCGCAGTTCTCGTTGATGTCCTCGTGGATTTCGATGGTTGATGGCAAGGAAGCTCTTAGCAGTTTGAGCACTTCTTTGACCACAGGACGAATCTGAATCGGTTGAGATTTGTGTTCTGTCTGACGGCTGAAGGCAAGAATTTGCTTCACTAAATCCTTGGCACGATTCCCGGCTTCCAATACCGCTTCCAAATCTTCACGTGCGCTGTTGCCCTCCGGGATTTCTTTTTCAGCCATATCCGCGTATCCAAGCATCGCCGCGAGAATGTTGTTGAAATCGTGCGCAATGCCTCCGGCCAGCGTGCCAATGGCTTCCATCTTCTGCGCTTGACGAAGTTGAGTTTCCAACCGTTCCTTTTCTCTTTCAGCAAGCTTACGGTCAGTGATATCTTTGTCCGCACCGCGATATCCGATTAGATTTCCCTGTGCGTCCAACAGGGGAACGCCGTTGGTCAGAAGACAAACCGTGTGACCGTTTTTGTGCGAATTCCAATTCTCTAAATCTATTATGGGGGCTTTCGCCGCGATGATTTTCTGGAATTGATGACGAATCTTTTCGGCTTCTTCAGGGAGCATCAGATCAAAAGGCGTTTTCCCGACGACTTCTTGAGGACCGTATCCTAACACTTGTTCGATTTTCTCAGAGCAGAAGGTATAGATCCCTTGAGCATCCACTTCCCATAACCAATCTGACGTGCTAAGCGCAATATCACGGAAACGGAATTCCGATGCGAGCAATGCCGTATGTTCCCGTTCCAACTCTTCAAGGTGGCGAACTTGTTCTGCTTCACGAACCTGACTCTCTTTAAGCAGTTTCTTGCGCGACTCGATTAGCATACACTCGGTTCGTCCAAGGATTGTATAGAACAACAGAAAGAGTATCACACCAACTAAAAAGCAAGTACCTCCAATAACGAGAATGGACGAACGCAATGCAGCAACACGCTCGGTGATATCATAAAGGACAACCATCTCCCCCACATATCCTCTGGCCACGTCTTTCAAAGGAAACATTCCGACGCCGTATTTCCGACTTGCTATCGTGACTTTTGATATGGGTTCCAGATAGACGCGTTTCTCCGCACCTAACAATTTTTTCAAATCCGGTGGAATTTGTGTTACAGTTTTATCGATAACCACCATATTCGGCAATTGCTCCCAATGGCCTTCTCGGCCCAACATGCGCAGTCCACGTTCCCATCTGTCGCGAATGAGAAAGAATTTGTAAATCGTAACGATGAAATCAATACCAAGGTCTTCATGAATTTCCTGAGAGATATGCCCAATTTCGTTGCCAAGTTCGATGTATCCTACAAGTTCACCATCAATTATCCAGGGATGGACAACGCGCAAAGTAAAAATTCCCATGGAGCCTAACTCAACGCCAAAGTATGGCTGGCCAGTTCTTTCCGCTTCGATTAATGTATGGCGGTTCACTACATCACCAAATTTCTCCGTTCGCTGAGTTTTATGGATACGTATGAAATTGACTCGGTCAACATCATGGAGATATAGCTGCGTGAGTTGATTTTCAGAAGCCAGTTGCTCAAAGATCGGCATCAGCTTTAAGCGTATCGCTGAACGATCCCTTTCGGACCAAGCTGC
>CAZADO010000200.1:0-6548 GCA_964483885.1 uncultured Alphaproteobacteria bacterium
CGGGTTCTTCTAAAACAGGGAGTCCCATGATTTGCAGTATCTCTTTCAGTTTCGGCAACTGAGCGACCAATTCATCAGGCATCTTCTCGCGCGTCGCTTTGTATTCTTTATAAAGATGATGGCGAAACGTGGGTTCAGGTCTGTCGAATGCAATCGCGAGATGGGTCGGTTGTTCGCGCTTGAGAAGCGTGAAGAGCATCAAGAGAAAGCCATAAATCGCGCTGGTCGGTTCGCCTGATTTCGTGCGAAGCGAGACTTTCGAGAAGGCGAAATGCGCGCGATAAACTTGCGCCGAACCGTCAATCAAAAAAAGCTTCATATCTTTGTATTGTTATGAAAGAATTGTTTTAAATTCATGCCGGGCACGCGGGACGCATGCCGCGGCGGGTGAAATCTATTTGTAACTCACGACATGTAATATAATGCCGCATGTACTCAATCGCAAATGTGTTTGCAAAAGAAAAACCCTCGAAGCGTTTTTCCTCGAGGGTTTTTGATTGATGAATGGTTGAATTATCAGACCGCGATGGATTCCGGAATCTTTTCCGGAGAGGCTTCGAAGAGTTTCCTCATTCGAGCCGCAAAGCGACGCTCGATGTGGTCGAAATAGAGCGTCGGCACGATGGTCGCTTTCACCGGCTGCAGCCGGATTGCTCGTGTGGCGAAGCGGTATTTTTCAAGTTTGAGCGGGAAGCGTTCGAGATTCCACAGCCCATCCGGTTCCTGACTGTTCACGACAACATCACGATATATGGGCACCATCTGGCGAATCTCCTCGAAGATTTCCTCGGTGTTTGTATAGTTCATGCGGAATCGAAGACCCATATGGTCGGCAAGTTCTGTGATAATCTGCCAGTTTTCCAAACCCGTGCGTGATGGAATTCCCTGTTCGAGCCGTTGAACGCGGCGTTCGGAGTTCGTGAATGTGCCGCTGGTCTCCGCATGTGAGCATAAGGGAAGAACCGCACCGGAAATTTTTGCCGTTTCCGTATAGAATAAATCTGCCGTGACCAAGAATTCCAATCCGAAGAGGCCATTCTTGATTTCTTTGGGGAGTTCTTCCATCGCAAGGGGATCTTCGCCGATAATCAAAGCCGCTTTGATAGTTTTATTCTTCAGAAGTTCCAAAATATCGGCGGGTTTTGTGGGCAGATTACGCAATGCTACGCACCAACCCTTTTCGAATTCCTCGACGATATCCTCGCTGTCAATCGGGCGATACCCCGGATACCATGCCGGATAGGCACCCATGTCGAGCAATCCTTGCGAGTTGTTTTGCTCGGTCAGGGAAAGGACTTTCGCTCCGATGACTTTCGCCATATTCTGAAAGACTTTGACATCGGCGGTTGTCCGAGTGCCGCGGTAATCCCGATTGAAAATCAACACTCGCTGGGATGCCGCTGCAATGAGAGATGCCGCGCGCTGCAATTTTGCGGCGGGAACACCGGTCAATTCTTGAACGGTCTCCGGCGTAAACTCTTCCAGTTTCCCGGCCAGATTTCTGAAATTGTCGATATCTTCGAGTTTCGATAAATCGACGCCCGCGCCATCAATCAACAATTGCATGAGGCCTGAGACCACAATGGTTTCCGTTCCGGGGAGACACTTCAGAAAGACTTCAGAGAATTTTGCCGGACCGGTTTGTTCGGAAGAAATGTAGATGAGATTGCCTCCGGCTCGAATAGCGCGCTTCACAAGAAGGTCAGCGATTAGATGCTCTTTATCGAGATTGGAATTCACAAGGAGAACCGCGTCGGCTGACTCCACATCCGGATAGGTCGCCGTGGATACAATCGATGGATCGAACACCTGATTATTAACCAGAAGCGAGAAGCTTGTTACATTGTGTGTGCCGAGCGCAATCCGCGCGAATTTCTCCGTTAAGTAGATTTCTTCATTCGTCAATCGCGGGGAGACGAAGACAGCGATTTCATCCGGCGAATAGTTGCGAGCCATCTCTTTCAAACGCAACGCGATGTGGTTCAGGGCATCGTCCCAATTGGTTTCCTGCAGGCTCCGTCCCGCTCTGACCATTGGTTTCAATAAGCGGTTATCGGAAATAATAAATTCGTAGCCGAATCGTCCTTTGATGCAGTGATTGCCGTAAGTGAGTCGATTGTCATGACCTCGAGCAATTTTGATCAGAATATCGCCGCGCGTGTGAAGTTCGAGCCTGCAACCAACGCCGCAATAGTTGCAGACGGTTGGAGTCTGCTGCGTTTCCCAAGGACCCGGTTTCGCCATCGGGAGCTTGGCGGCGATGGCTGCGGTCGGACAAGTCGCCACACAAAGCCCGCAGGAAATGCAGTCGGTATCGAGCAGCGACTGACCCATCGCCGGCCGGACAATCGTATCGAATCCTCGATTGATGAATCCCAGCGCCGCAATACCGAGAACCTCGGTACATATGCGCACACATCGACCGCAGAGAATACATTTATTGGGATCAAGCTCAATCAACGGATGCGTGCGGTCCAGTTCATATTTTTTCCCTTCGCCGCGGAAGTTGCGAATATCCACCTGATATTCGTTGGCGTATGCGCGTAAATCGCAGGTGAAAGCCGCTGTGCAGCCGCATTCCAGACAGCGCTGTACTTCCCGGCGCACATCTTCGGGTTCAAATCCTAATTCCACTTCATCGAAATTGTTTTCACGTTCTTCAGGGCTGATAGCAGGCATTTTTCGGCGTGGGATTTCTTCCAGATAGCGCAGGTCACTTTGCGTGACCTCGCCGTAATCGTCCTTGCGGCTGTCGAATGTCGTCGGTTCCGGAATGGCTTTGCCATTCATCAGATAGTTATCGATTGCGAAAGCGGCTTTACGCCCTGCAGCAACCGCTTCGATAACGGTCGCCGCGCCGGTCACCACATCGCCGCCCGCGAAGACGCCTTCCACATCCGTTTCTCCGGTTGGTTCATCCGTACGAATTGTTTTCCAGCGCGTCAATTCGATGACTTCTCCCAGAGGCAGGAAATCCGGTATGCGTCCTCCGAGCAATTCATCTACTTTGGAAGATTGGCCGATGGCGGCGAAAATGAAATCGGAATCAATCTTGAACTCGGTGCCTCGTTTCGGAATCGGTCGGCGACGACCGCTGGAATCCGGTTCGCCGAGTTCCATTCGGATACATTCCATCCCTACCGCCCGGCCATTTTTGGAAAGGAGCTGGGTTGGGGCAACTAAAAGCTCGAGTTTGACGCCTTCTAATTCCGCCTCATGAATTTCCATTTCGTGAGCGGGCATTTCCTTGCGGGTCCGGCGGTAATAGATGCAGACTTCATCGGCTCCGAGACGTATCGCGGAGCGCGCGCAGTCGAGAGCGGTGTTTCCTCCGCCAAGCACGGCGACTTTACCATGCAGCCGGATGTGTTTGCGAAGCCCGAGGTCCTTCAGGAAATCAATACCGGAAAGAACACCCTCCATGTCTTCACCTGCGAGACCAAGACGGCTGCTTTTCCAAGCGCCCAAACCCAAAAAGACTGCGTCGAAACCGTCCTCCTTAAGGCTGCGGATTGTGAAATCTTCTCCCAGAAAGATATTGGTTCGCAAATCCACCCCGAGCTCGAGAATCGTATTGATTTCTTCATCAAGGAGATCCGGGGGCAAACGATAATCGGGGATTCCATAGCGCAGCATGCCTCCCGGTTGGGGCATTGCCTCGAACATCGTCACTTTATAACCTTTTTGCGCGAGGAAATACGACGCCGAAAGCCCGGCGGGGCCTGCGCCAATGACGGCGACACGCTTCCCGTTGAGAGGTGCGACCTCGGGAATAAAGTGCTGTCGGCCTTCCAAATCCATATCGGAGGCATAGCGTTTGAGATAATCAATACCCACAGCTTTATCGAGAATCGTCCGTCGGCACGCGACTTCGCAGGGGCGCGTGCAAACCCGGCCGCAAATCGCCGGAAGCGGATTTGTTTCTTTAATCAGCGCAACCGCTTCACTCCATCTACCCAAAGCCATCAGCGCGATATAACCTTGAACATCCACTCCCGCCGGGCACGTAAGTTGACAGGGAGCCACACAATCGGCGTAGTGATTGGACAGCAAGAGCTCAAGGGCGGTTCTGCGGGCTTCGCGGATTTCCGCCGTGTTCGTTTGAATCACCATACGGTCGGTGACTTTCGTCGAACAGGCGGGGACATGGCCGCGCTTATCTTTGACCTTGACGACGCATAGGAAACAGGAAGAAAAGGGTTCGAGTTGGTCGTCATGGCAGAGGGTGGGAATGTCGATACCTGCTTGACGCGCTACATCGAGAATCGTCGAGCCGGCTTCCACCAGCATCCGTTTTCCGTCTATTTCAACCTTAACCAAAGGCATGTGCTTATTATCCTTTCAAAGAGTTTAATCTACCACAATCGCATCACGAGGACAGACGCGGAAGCATTCACCGCATTTCGTACAGGCGGCTTGATCAATCACGTGCAGTTCTCCTTTGACACCGCTAATGCATTTCACAGGGCAAATCTTCGCGCAGGCTGTACAACCGTCACATGGTCCTTCGATAATCATGTAAGTTATCAGTGCTTTGCAGGCATGCGCCGGGCATTTTTTGCTTAGGATATGCGCTTCATATTCGCCGCGGAAATATTTCAGAGTGGTGAGCACAGGATTGGGAGCGGTTTGGCCGAGACCGCAAAGCGAATTGTCGATGATTTTATGGGACAAATCTTCCAGCGTGTCCAAATCACTGGATTTGCCCTCGCCTTCGGTGATGCGCGTCAGAATTTCCAGCATGCGCTTGGTGCCGATTCGGCAAAACGTACATTTGCCGCAGGATTCGCGCTGCGTAAAATCGAGAAAGAACTTGGCGACATCCACCATACAGGTCGTCTGATCCATGACCACCATACCACCCGAACCCATAATCGCGCCGGTGCGGCTGATGGAATCGTAATCGATGATGGTGTCTTGAAGCTGGGTGGGAATACAGCCGCCGGAAGGGCCGCCGATTTGCACCGCTTTAAATGTGCGGTCTTCTTTGATGCCGTCGCAGATATTAAAAACGATATCGCGTATCGTGACGCCCATTGGAACTTCCACCATGCCGCCGCGTTTGATTTTCCCCGCGAGTGCGAAGACTTTGGTGCCTTTGGAACGGTCGGTGCCATAGCGGTTGAACGCTTCTGCGCCGTTTTGTACGATCCAGCCGACATTGGCGAAGGTTTCGACATTATTGATATTGGTCGGGTAATCCCAGAGTCCCTTGACGGCGGGGAACGGAGGACGAATTCGCGGCATTCCTCGCTGGCCTTCGATGGATCTCATCAGTGCGGTTTCTTCTCCGCAGACAAACGCACCCGCCCCTTCTTTGATTTTGATTTTGAAATGAAAATCCGTTCCGAGGATTTTCTCGCCCAAAAAGCCTTTGTCTTCGGCTTGACGGATAGCGAGACGAAGACGTTCAATCGCTTTCGGATACTCCGCGCGCGCATAGATATACCCTTCGTGCGCTCCGATAGCGAAGCCGGCGATGAGCATGCCTTCGAGCACGGAATGAGGGTCTCCCTCCAAGACACTGCGATCCATGAATGCTCCGGGGTCCCCTTCATCGGCGTTGCAGATGACGAATTTGCGCTCGCCCGGAGACATACGCGTGAAGCGCCATTTCATACCGGTCGGAAAACCCGCTCCCCCGCGGCCTCGCAGTCCGGATTCAATCATGAGATTAATCAGAGCTTCAGGCGAGAGTTCCTTCAGGGCTTTTTCCAGTCCTTTATAGCCGTCCTGAGCAATGTAGTCATCAATCGATTCCGGATCGATGAGGCCGCAATTGCGCAGGACGATACGCACTTGATGTTTAAGAAATTGCTTGTCCGTGCAAGACCGTTGTTGCTCCACACCAGCCATTCTTCGACGGGCTTTCCTTCCACGATGTGCTGGCTGAGCAATTTATCGAGTTTCTTTTCGGTGACAGGGCCGTAAATGAAGCGTTCTCCTGTGTCGGTGCGGAATTCCACCAGCGGTTCCCGATAGCACATACCGATACAGCCGGTGATGACAATCGGGAGGTCAAGTTTCATCTGCTCCACTTTTTTCTTCAGCGATTGGAGAACGGCTTCGGCGCCCGCGGCAATTCCGCAGGTTCCCAGACCGACGATGGCTTTGGTCATTTTCCATTCTCCTGCATATAACGCTTCAGAATTCGTTTCACACTCGTGGTGGTGAGGTTGCCGTACGTTTGGTCATTAATCATAATGACAGGAGCGAGCGAACAGCAGCCGATGCACGAGACGGTTTCGAGCGTGAACAGCTTGTCCGGTGTTGTTTCGCCGTTGGCGATATTCAGCGTGTCGGTGACGGCATCGGAGATGGCTTTCGCATTGGCCACATGACAGGCGGTTCCGTGGCAGACTCGAATAATATATTTGCCGACAGGCTTGAGCCGGAACTGAGCGTAGAACGTGGCGACGCCGTAGATTTCACTCGGTGGAATACCGGTTTCTTCGGTGATGGCTTCAATTGCCTTGAGGGCAATATACCCGTCTCGCGCCTGAACCTCCTGAAGTCGAGGGATGAGCACACCTTCCGCTCCCTCGAAG
>CAZADO010000201.1:0-5716 GCA_964483885.1 uncultured Alphaproteobacteria bacterium
CTACGATAAAGATTATTACAAAATCAGTCCGACAGAAAATCCCACAGGACCGGAAAAAGGCAAGTTCAAGGGACTTCGCGGCGGCGGTTGGCATACCGGGCCGGGATGTATTAAAGTGCATTATCGCAGTGGCCTGAAATCGAACTGGTGTGATTTCAATGTCGGCTTCCGTTGCGCGAAGGATGTGAAATAATATCACCAGTATTAGAAGAATTGTATCCCGCGGTGTTGGCTGCTTGCAGCCGACCCAAGCGTACTGCCGTGCGGCACTACAAATCATAACACTATTCTCCCGCCGCGAGTGGGTGCCCTCACCCCTCGCGATATCGGAAATATTATGAAACAAACGTTTATAATTCTCAGCATCTTCTTGATCTGCGCGCATGGAATTCTCGCCGCACCGCTGACGGAATCTCAAATCGTTTCACAGGCGCGGCGCGAGGTACTCGTAAAATTTCATGCGCTGCCGCCGCGTCTTGACGCGGCAAGTTTATTGCCGTCCGAATTGCAGATAAATTGCACCGAAGCAAAGCGCGCACTTCCGGTCCGGGAGCATGATGTTGCTTCGCGAGAACTTGGAAGGATTCTGCGCTTTCGTTTCATTGATGAACCAAGCGCGCAGGAAGCGCTACAGATTTTTCAGCAGAATTCGAATGTTGAATGGGCGGAGTCGAGGCGGATTCGGCATACATGCCGGTTGCCTGAACGCGCAGAGAAAAGCGCTATAGAACATCTGGACGGGCCGCCGAATGATCCATTCTATCCGCTGCAATGGGGACTGGAACGCATTCAAGCGGAAACGGGTTGGGATTTCGCCTCAGGAGATACGAACATCGTTATCGCTATCACGGATTTGGGAGTGGATTTCACCCATAATGATTTAAATCCGCAACGCAGGGTGAATCTGCAGGAGCTGCACGGAATCGCCGGTGTTGACGATGACGGCAATGGTATCGTTGATGATATTTACGGGTATGACTGGGTGGATTTGGATGGAGATCCGTCGCCCGAAAATGGAGATGCGCACGGAACGCATGTCGCGGGAATCGCCGCGGCGATGCGCAACAACGGCATCGGCATCAGCGGTATCGCTGGCAACTGCCGTGTGATGGATGTGCGTTGCGGAACAGGGATAGAAGTGACGTATGGTTATGAAGCGATCTGGTATGCGGCGAGCACTGGGGCGAATATCATCAACTGCTCATGGGGCGGGCCTGGATTCTCTATCTATGAGAATGACATTATTCAATATGCCAGAACGCAGGGATGTGTGGTTGTGGCGGCGGCAGGAAATGAGATATCGAGTGAATGGTTCTATCCAGGAGCTTACGAAGGAGTCATCAGTGTCGCAGCGACGGATATCGGCGACTATCCCGCTGACTTTACGAACTATGGTTCATGGGTGGATATTTCTGCTCCCGGTGTGGACATTTTTTCGACGTTGCCTCAAAACACATACGGTCATGCAAGTGGAACGTCGATGGCGTGTCCGCTCGTGGTGGGCGCAATGGCTCTGGTCTGGAGTAAATATCCCGATTTGACCGGTAATCAAATCGCATCGCGCTTGATAGCTTCCGCGGATCCGATTGATGCCCGAAATCCCAACTGGTGGGGACTGCTGGGGCTGGGACGATTGAATGTGTACCGAGCCTTGGCTGACGAGGTTGCCGGAATTCGCCTTGAGAGTATCCGCTGGGAGGAGCAAGTCGCTTCGCCTAATGGACATGTCGAGCCCGGAGAACGAGCGAGCCTAACCGTTCCCATCTGGAATGAGCTTTCGTCCGCGCAGGGAGTGATTGGTCTTTTGGATGTCGCTACATCTCATGCGCACGTCGTGCAAAGTACATCCGGTTATGGAGATTTACCGCCGGGCGGGCCATACGCGAATGAAGCGCCGTTTTTCGAAATCGAAATCCTGCCTGACGCGCAAAACGGTCTTGTAGTTCCAGTGACGCTGGAATGGCTTGATGGAGAGGGGCACCTCTTAGCACGCACGGCATATCAACTGCAAATGGATTCGATGGCAAGCACGCTCGGAAACAGCGCGCTGGAATTAGGAGTCGGCGAGAACGGATGCTTCGGATTTTACGACTATGTTCAACAACAAACTGTCGGAGTAGGGTTCCGGGAGCTTGGCAAGCCGTCGAATCTTCTATGGCACGGCTCGCTTCTTGTGGCGGCGCACGGCGATGTTTCGGACAATTGCTATGGAAATGCGGACGGAAATCGCTTTGATTTTATCGCGCTCGAAGACAGCATTGTTTGGGTAGGACCAAGTCCGCGAGCCGATTTGGAAGCTCATGCGAGTTTTCATGACGCCGGTTCGAATACGCCGCTCTTCGTGAATGTCGATGCGAGAGTGCTGGCGTATCGGGATGCTCCGGCGGACAGCTTTTTCATTCTGGAATTCTCCATCTCTAACGAAAGCTTGAATGACTTTGATGATCTGTATGTCGGGTTATTCATGGATTGGGATATTCCGAAGTATGATGACAATTCCGGCGACTATGATGCTGAAGGTGGTTTCGCGTATGTCTGGAGCGAATTGCCGGGTTTTCCGTGGGGAGGAGTCGCTTCGGTAACGCATCCGTTTTCGGCATTTCGGCTTTTGAATAATCGTATTGATATTGACGCTTTACCGTGGGATGATGCGCGCAAATGGGGAATTTTGCGCGGCGGAATCGTCCCGGCACAAAGTGGTTTGGTTGCCGATATCAGCGAAATTGTCGGTGTGGGACCGCTGACACTCGAAGCGGGAAGGACGACTTGCGTGGCGATGGCTTTATTAGTGGGAGAGGATTTGGAATCCCTCCGGCGTTATGCGGATGAAGCCCGTGCGCGCTATCAGCCTGTTACATTCCAGACTCCGCCCAGCGAAATGCTACAGCAGCCGAAAACGCCATTGACGCTCTTTCCGAATCCAGTGGCAACGGGAACGCCGCTGCAACTGATACTGCCTGCAGATGAAAGCGCCGAAGTTCGATTCTATAATCTTCTCGGGCAGCAGCTTGGGTCATCTATCTTGCTGGAGGGCACGGCCAGCGGTCAGCATATGCTATGGCCTCCGAAATCGCACGCTTCCGGTACTATTTTTTATCGCATAAAAACCGCAACACGTTCGCAGAGCGGGCGTTTGCTGATTCTGAAGTAGCTGTTGGCTATGTGGGCACGCGACTTGCTCTTATTATTTGGGAACAACGAACACTTTGGAACTCTTTAATTAGTAGGAATCCAATTCCCGGTTCGAAATGAAAGCTTGAACGTTGTTTTCGACCTTGACTTTCTTGAATTTAGGGAGTATTTTGTAGTTCGAATAGATTTCGATAAAACGACCCAAATTGATGCGAAAGTTACTATACATAGCCCTTTTCATCGCCTCTGTGGCTCCATTATCGGTACAGGGGCAGGAATTATTGGGAATCGGCCTTTCCGGGACATCAAACCACTTTGACACGACCGCCGTGAATGGGAGGGACGTTTTTGTCATCGGCAGTGTTGTAATGGGAGTGGATACTCAATTCGCTGGGGTGTATTTTCCGGGACAGAGTGATGATAGCTTGATGGTGAGCTTCTATGATGCGATTCGACCGGGCGGCACGTCCATCGATGATACAGTCATGTACATTGCGCCGGGAGGAATACGCTATGATGACATCAATTATTCTCCTCCCCGTTTCTTTTTTCATTTTGCACTCCCGAGGAATTTTGACGAAACCTCGCTTTCCATGCAGCTTCAATTCGGAGTCATCGGGAGATTATTCGGAATAGGGCAGGAGGTTTACGGCGACCCGAAAACCAGCCATGCGCCTGCGGGGGCGATAGAGACATGCCAGAATCCTGTGGATCCCCTTTATTCAACGTTCCTTCGAATCGAATATGACTCTGTGACCGAACCACCTACCCTTTTGGAGCCTGTTTCCAGTGTGCATATTGGAAGTGAAACGAAAGTGAGATACACTCTACCGGAACCGGCTTTATTGGATTCAGTGAAGATTATTTTCCATTGGGTAGGAGGAGAAGCGGATACATCTGCACCGCATATCGTTACCCTAATCGATACACTGCAGGGCGAGGACAAATCTATCACGCTTTTCTGTACGCGGCTTTACGAATCGATAGGCGTTGATACCGTCCTAAGAGGCGGTGCGCTGGTGCACCATGCGCTCTACAATTTGGAATTTCGCTACCGAGATTTCATCGGCAATCCGCCCCGTTCAGATACGGTGTTAGGTCTGCTCGCGGACCTATGGACGGAAGCGCCCAGCTTCATTCAACCGGCTGCCAGTTCATCCAGTCAAGGTGACAGCTTGCCGGTGCGCTACGTTCTTCCGGAACCCGCCATTGCTGTCATATTGAATTTTTACCGTACGGCAGGAGAATCGGATCCGGGCAGCCCGCATTATCTGACGCTCTGGGAAGGGGGACGTGACAGCGGTGAAACGTTTTTCTGGCTCGACGGACTTAGTATCGGAACAGACAATCCTTATATTGACGATAATCCTCATGGCGAAGAAGACTCTCTGAGGCGAACAGATTATACGGCAGGAGTTTACGATGTGCGTTTTCTGTATCTGGATACGCTGAGTAATCCATCCGAGGAAATTATTACACATGCGGGCTTCATTTTTGGCCGCGACGTTGCTACAGCGCCTCCCACGCTGGAACTGCCAAGAAGTAATACAGCAGATAACGCTGAGTTCACAGTGAAATTCAACCTGCCGGAATTAGCCTCCGAAAACTCCGTAAAAATCTATATTCATGAGTTCTTGCCACCACATGGCAACCAAGTAGGGCGAATTCTCACTTTGGGAGGAACGAATCTGCCGGGAGTGTACACAATTGAACTGAATGGAGACAACCTGCTGAGTTCGGAGGATGTCACGGACATCATCTATACGAATGGAGATCCGAGTTATAACGCTCTTCGTTTTTATCATTCTTATAGAGTTGTATTAAGTTATAGCGATGCGGCGGGACATGCTTCCGCGGAAAGTAATATCGCTGATTCTGTCATATATGATAATCAGACGTATCCGCCGGATGTTGTAGAGCCGGTTACTGGAACGATTTTCAATAGCGAAGATTTTGAGGTAACTTACATTCTTGCCGAAACACCTCTCGAAGGAAGCCATAAAGTTGTATTCTTACAGACAGGGGGCTTGGTGCCCGATCATAGTTCGCCTCATGTGTTCTATCCGAGCTATCGTCTTAACGGAGGGTATCAGCTTGTTTTGCCGCCTTTGAATTTGTTGGGAAGTGAAGGTTTGGATTCGATGGATGCAGGTCAAACATTCATCCCTAATAGTATTTATAAACTCT
This sequence comes from uncultured Alphaproteobacteria bacterium, assembly GCA_964483885.1. Lineage (GTDB taxonomy): Bacteria > Electryoneota > RPQS01 > RPQS01 > DYHQ01 > JAUXGA01. The sequence continues at coordinate 5,320 of CAZADO010000201.1, forward strand.
CTATAGAATACCAAGATACCTTAGCGAATCCTATTGGTTCCCGAGTGATAACGGATTTGACATATCTGACCGGTGCGACAGTTACGGCGCGGGGCGGAATCGTCCAAGGTGGTGGTATTGCGGTAATACCCAATGCAGAAGATGTTTCCTTTTTCCGAATGACTCTCGTCGCTGAAGGAGCTGTGGCTCTTTTAAAAGGAGTAACGTTTGATATCACAGGTACTGACACGGATAGTAGTGATTTTGTATCGGGCTCAATTCAATTTTGGGAGAGCATAGACACCCTGTTTGATCCAACCCGGGATCTCTTGCTGAAGAGTCTGCAGAGTTGGACACCACCGCAGATTACATTCTCAAATCTTTCATCGATTGTGCCTGTCCTTGGGAAAACGTATTT
>CAZADO010000202.1:0-4886 GCA_964483885.1 uncultured Alphaproteobacteria bacterium
GGCGGCGGAGAAGCTACCGCTGTTGCAGTGGAGATGCTTTAATAAAACGTCACCCGGAAAATTATTCGCCGTTGTGGGTCTCCAGACCCGCAATGGCAGCAATACCAAATTTCAAAAGAGGATACCGATGAATATTAAAACCATCGCCATTATTGGAGGCGGCACTATGGGAAGTGGGATTGCCCACGTGGCGTCCCTGTCCGGTTTCAACGTGATTGGAGTGGAAGTATCTGACGAGTTTCTCAAGAGAGCAAAGGCCGCCGTCGAAAAGAACATGGCTCGCCAAGTCAAGAAGGAGATTATTTCTCAGGCGGATTGCGACGCAGCCTTAAGTCGCATCACCGGAACGACGAAGCTTGAGGATGCGGCGAAAGCTGATTTAGTCGTGGAAGCGATTATTGAGAGTCCCGCCGCGAAAGCCGACCTGTTCGAAAAACTCGATGCGCTCTGCCCTCCGCAGGTGATTCTCGCGACGAACACCTCGACCATTTCCGTCACCGAAATCGCCGCACACACCAAACGTTCTGAAAAAGTTATCGGAATGCATTTCATGAATCCCGTTCCGATGATGAAGCTCGTCGAAGTCATTCGTGCGCTGGCCACGTCAGACGAAACGCACGCGACGGTAGTCGAACTGTCCCAGAAACTCGGCAAAACTCCGATTACCGTCAACGATTTTCCGGGATTCATCGCAAACCGAATCCTCATGCCGATGATTAATGAGGCGGTTTATTGCCTCATGGAAGGCGTAGCGGATGCTGAAGCGATTGACGGCGTGATGAAGCTTGGGATGAATCATCCGATGGGCCCACTCGCGCTCGCGGATTTAATCGGACTCGATGTATGTCTGGCGATTATGGAAGTGCTGCACGACGGCTTGGGTGATTCGAAGTATCGCCCCTGCCCGCTGCTGCGCAAGTATGTCGCCGCCGGTTTCTTGGGTCGCAAATCCGGCCGCGGTTTCTACGATTACAGTAAGTAAGTACTCTATCACCGTTGTGGGTATCCGCACTCGCAATGGGAAATATAAGGTTACCCCCCCTGAGTCCCCCCCGCGAGCAGGGGGGAATCTGGGAATCTCCCCCTGTTTACGGGGGGAATTAAAGGGGGGGTACCTTAAGAAATTTACCGAAGTTTTTTCTTATGACGGTTTTTGCGTAATCTCTTCTTACGTTTGTGCGTTGACATTTTGTGTCGTTTTCGTTTACGTCCACAAGGCAAATGCGTTTCTCCTTTCTTGAGCTTCAGTTACGAAGCTGTGTGTTGAATGAAATGATGATCTTTATCTTGAACTTGTCTTTTTGAATCTTCGCCACGACGAATCTCATGGATTCGCGAGGATATGGAGTAATTCCTACGGGATGGATTCCACAATCCACCACCGCGAATAAATTCGCCCGTGTTGTAATTGATTTAATATCCGCGAGCTACACTTCTATGGTCTGCATGCGCTCGCGGAATTCGGCGGCGGGAGTGAAGACCGCAACCATCCGGTCAGGAAGATCCAACTCGTGCGCGCCGTCGGGCGTGCGCAGATGGCGGCCTTTGCGCATCACCGGTTTCCAGACGCCGAAACGTCTGAGTTCTACTCGCTTTCCGGAAGATACCGCGTCTATGATGAGGCTCATAAAACCGTCAACTACAGCCTGAACCTCGGGTTTCGGCAGCCCAATTCCAGATGCAAGCTGATCAACTAAATCCTGCTTCGTCATAATGCCCTCCCCCACGCTTTGCGTGGATGCTTTCTCTTTCGGGAGACGCCCACGAGTTCTCCGCTCTCCTTACTTACGGCAACAAGCGGCGCAAATCCCAGCGGCGGCCTTCCAAGCTTCAGGCGACCGCAGAAAAAAGGTACCGGGCTGAAAAAAATCAGCCGATGAGTGCATATCTCCTACTCCTCGCTCTCCGGCGAACCTATGCCGGTGGAGCCCTTCATCGGCGCGCATCAGGGCATGTCAGAACTAACCCTGTTTCGGCTATATCTTCTATCGATTAAACGATGTGAGCGAAGAAGTGGTTTCCGCTGTGCAGCGATGATGCCTGCGAATGAAAAGCGTCTCTCAATTCGGTTTGACCCGTAGTTTCTGCCCGGGGTAGATGTGAGAACGCTTCGAGAGGTTGTTCCAGCGGAGGATGTCCGACGTCTGGCGGCCGTAGCGATTCGCGATATCCCAAACAGTGTCGCCGCGGCGAACAGTATGGTAAAGAGGAGTATTTTCCCCTGATGCTATCATATCAGACGGTACGCGTACTACGAGCCTCTGCCCCGGATAAATCTGATTGCGATCGTTGATACTATTCCAAGAACACAGCTCATGAACCGACACTCCTAAGATGCGCGCGATTCCTCCCAGTGTCTGTCCTTTTTGAACGGTATAAGTAATGCGGCTGTCCGGTGCAGATGTGGATGTTCTGGTCGTCCTCGGTTGGGTGCTCGACGCAAGATGCTGCGGCGAAATCGGCACATAAATGGTTTGTCCGGGTTTCATTCGCCGGGGTTTCACGCGTGCGTTTTGCGGCATGGATAGAATCTCGCGCACCGTTGAACGATACTTTTGCGCAATATGCGAAAGAGTTTCACCGCGCCGTACCCGGTGTTGAATCACATCCGGCAATTTTGCTTTGGGTATCGCCGCCAGCCCTGCGCTGATATCTCCCTTCGCGTGCGACGGCAGCCGCACCATGACCGAATCATGCGGAGAATACGTCGCTCCATGCAGGAATTCCGGATTGATACGAATCACCTCATCATGGGATACGTTCGCGGCTTTTGAAATATCTTCGAGTTTATACGCACCATCTACATAGACCATCCGGCAATCCCACGGTTCTTCTTTCGGCAGCGGCGGGAATCCGTATTTCTCCGGATTCTCGCAGATGATTCTTGCGGCCAAGTAACTGGGCACATAATTGCGAGTTTGCCGAGGGAGGCGGCGAAGTTTCCAGAAATCTTTCGTTCCGTGACGTTTAATATGGCGCGCGACTCGTCCCTCTCCGCAGTTGTATGCCGCCATCGCCAGATACCAGTCTCCGAAATCACCATAAAGCTTGCGCAAATAGCGACAGGCGGCGATTGTTTCTTTTTCCACATGACGCCGCTCATCGTAGAGGCGGTCGATATGCAATCCATAAAGCCGGCCGGTGGATGCGATGAATTGCCACAATCCTGACGCTCTCGACCTCGAATAAGCTTTGTACTTCAATCCCGATTCGATCATCGCCAGATACATGATTTCTTCAGGAATTCCTTCTTCACGCAATATAGGTCGAATGCGCGGGAAAACCTCCGCGGTGCGCTGCATCCACGCGAGCATTACTTTGCGACCGCGTCCCTGATAGAATTTAATCGTTTGCTTCACGCTTTTATTGTGCGAAATCGGTACCGGAGGCAACATCGATATCGGCTGGATGTGCGACGCAATCACGACGGATGTGTCGCGCACCTCCTCAGGCGACAGTTCGGGCTCTTCAACGAGTACAGCGGTCGTTCCCGGCGGGATTTCAGACGGAGGAGCAATTTCAGTCAAAACGGAATGCGCTCCGGTGCCGGCGGGTAATTCCGCCAATCCTGCCAGGAAATTATCATAGCTTTCCTGAACAGAGCGCTGAACCGCCAAGACATGCGTCATGGAAACATCAATCGCGCCTAAATCAATCGCGTTGAAATATTGCAAACTGAGATCGTAGTAAAATGCCGCGCTGTCTGTGTTGGTGGCTTTCTCTTCTTTGAGCGCGCGCTTGTAGCATTTGCGCGCTCGCGACCATTTTGCGCGTTCGCTGATTTCCGGCGAAATGCTAGAAACAGACGATGTGCTCGTTTGGATGGCTTTACCTGGTGCGGGCTTGGATGTCGTCGGCACAGGCTGGATAGCCCTCCCGGCGGTACATCCGATAAGCACCACTATAGCACATAGCACAAAGATGCCAAAGGCACCAAGTCTCGTAAGAGCTTTTTTATTAAGCGTTTGCCGGTGATTTATCAAACGACGGACTCTCCTCTCTGCTTCCCGAAATCTCCGAAAAAATCTGCCGGGAACCGTATTTCCTTACTCTTTGCGCTTTTCCTTGGGAAGATACTCATATTTTTCGAGTAAATCAACTAAAAAAAGAGGCATTTCTCACCCTGAATCCCGGATGTCCGGCATTTCCGCTCAGGCCTAATAGGGATATACTTGCTCAGCCCACCGGAATTCCTCCTCTCGCAGAGGTAAATCACATCCACTCCGGAGGCCTAATCTGCGTGTTTGCCCGTAATCACAAGGTGACACAAACAGGTGCATACGAGTATTCTTTACAACTACTGAAATGCAAGATAAAAGCTATAGGCTTGCTTGCGATTCTCAGTAAAACACTGTATATTTTAAGTTCGTATAAAATACACTCATGATAAATCACGGTGAACATCCGCTTTCTGAGCGGTACAAACACATCCGGCAGCGAATCGATGATGCCGCGGCACAAGCCGGACGCGACAGCGCATCCATCACGCTCGTCGCTATCACGAAGACCCATCCACTGGATATGGCGCGCAAAGCGTATGCCTTGGGACTGCGCCATTTCGGTGAGAATCGTATTCAGGAAGCTCTTGAAAAATGGCAACATCAGCGTCCTCTTGGATTAGAAGAACCTGAAATTCTCCATCTGGTTGGGCACCTCCAGCGCAATAAAGTACGCAAAGCGTTGCAGCTTTTTGATCGCATCGATGCTGTGGACAGCGCTCAGTTGGCAGAAGCAATCTCTCGCATCTCCGGAGAACTCGAGCGCACTACAGATATTCTCATTGAAGTCAATACCTCCGGAGAACTGCAGAAATTCGGTGTGGAGCCGGAAGCCGCCTTGGATTTGGCCGCTCGATGTGCCGAACAACCGAATCTGCGCTTGAGAGG
>CAZADO010000203.1:0-9437 GCA_964483885.1 uncultured Alphaproteobacteria bacterium
TAACTGGATTAATCGCGAATACTCATCGCGTGCAAGCTATGTCTTTTGAGTTGTTCCGTTCATATAACGTATCGCAAAAGGTGCACCACTTCAGTTAATCTATAATGCCGTTCCTGCAATAAGGCACCTTCTTGCATAACAGGGAGTTACCATGTAATTTCTCTGCCTCTGTATGACAGAAACGACAAGCAATCGCATTGTACTGGGAAAGAACATACCCATTTTTTTTAGAATAAATGTGAAAGACCTTAGAAACCTTTATGGAAAATGACTCATCGTGGACTTCGTTCAATCTTTATACACTGTTATGTATCTTGTCATAAACACTTGCGGTTCTCGGTGAAATTTCCTTTCTTATAGGATAGGATTTACACCTTCATATGATTCGGAGTCTTGCCATGACTTTGCGAAATTATTCCCGGTGGATACTCGCTATCCTTTTGCTCGCCGCTGCAATGCCATCAAGTGCCAGCGCGACCGAAAACAAAACGATCGTTCTGACGGATTGGCTGCAAACCGAAACTGTGACGATTCCGGAAATCGCTTTTTCGGACACAGCCGATAAAGCCTCTCAAGCTCTCGAAACGACCTTCCTCAATCACGACCGACTGACACCGACACAAGGGAGTTCTCTCGATTGGTACCCCGGTACTGCGCTCACGTGGAAAGAAAAAAAGGCTCCGGAAGGTCGCCTTACGTTCAGCAGCGCTGTTAAACAGACAAACCGACTCTTTATCGCTTATGCGGCGACGTATATCGAAACAGCTCGCTTTCAGGAAATCACGTTCAATGTGGAAAGCGATAAACCGGTGGCGCTTTATTTGGACGGGAAGCTTTTGGAGAAAGCCTGTCCTGCAGGTGAACAGCAAGCCGAGCTAACCGCTACGGAAGCTCTGCATCGCGGGAAACATCTGCTTGTGCTGAAGACCGCCGCTGTTTTTCCTATCGCGCCCGTCTCATGGGATGTTAACATATCGGCGGAAGCGAAGGGTAACCTGACAACATCCATTAATCCTCGCCGCGCTTTCACTTACTACAAAGACTACGCTCTCTTCGATCGTGTCTCCGGACTTACTCTTTCGCCGGACGGAAACTACGCGGCGTATGTTTACAGTCACCGCGATAAAGACTATAAAAGCCATTCGCATATTGAGATTCATGACCTGCAAGCGGAGAAACTCTATCAGACGATTAACATGGCCAAGAACATTTCCGCTCCCCTCTTTCTTCCATCAGGCAAAAAGCTCCTCTTCCGCATGTCCGAAGAAAAAGGAGTTTCCCTTTGGCTTTATGATTTAATAACAGAAGAAATTCGAGAATTATTTCAACCTATCGAAGGACTTCAGCGCTGCGTTATCTCCCCGGATGAAAAATTTCTGTATTATACCGCAGATACCAAGAAATCCGAGGAAGATGAGAATTATGAGCTGCTGACGGAATTAGAACAGCGCTTAACAGACTGGACGAACACGCGCAAAATCTGTATCGCGTCGCTGCAAGAACAAACAACGCATGATCTCACCTCTTTAGGTGAATTCGCGGTTGATGAATTTGCTCTATCAAATGAAGGAGACAAACTTATCTTCACGAAGCGTGTTGCGGTCATGGGACGGCCTTTCTTCTCCACGGAATTCTGGCTTCAGAATATTTCCACAGGCGAAACGACGCTCCTGTTGAAACAACCAATTGCTTTCGAAACGCGCCCGCTGAATCTCACATGGCTGCCCGATGGGAAATATGTCGTTTACACTGCCGCCAGTCACCTGACGGAAAAGGATGAAACTGTCAGCCATAATGTCAGCGAAACGGATCTCTATTTACTCGATATCGATAAGAAAACAACCGTCAATCTCTCCGGCGACGCTCTTTTCACGGTGGACGAAGGAAGCGGCCTGCACTGGAATCCACGGGATAAACATATTTATTTCGTCGCGATGGTTCGTGGTCTTGCGAAAGTTTATAAAGTGGAGCCTTTGGGAAAACGAGACTTTCAGGAGGTTCCTCTGCCGTTTTCGTATATCGAGAGTCTTACGCTCGCCAAAGATGGTCGCCGATTCGCTTTCACAGCAAGTTCTCCGGATCATCCGTCGTCCGCGTACACCTATAATATCGAATCAAAACGCTGGCGGACACTTGCGGATCCGACCATGGAGCTTCTGAAAACGAAACAACTCGCATCGTGGGAGAGATGGAACTTCGTTAATTCAGACGGCATCCAAATCGACGGACTTCTCTATTATCCTCCCGACTTTTCACCGGAGAAAAAATGGCCGGTAGTAGTCTATTTTTACGCGGGTGTCTGGCCGCAGGAAGAAGATTTTTACTTTGCTTTCCACTGGTGGGCGGCGAATGGCTATGTCGTTTATGCGCTAACGCCGGTCGGCGCGATAGGATTCGGCGAGGAATTTTCGGACAAACATGTGAATGACTGGGGAGAATTTGCGACGCGAGATGTTATCGAAGGAACAACCAAGTTGCTCCAAGAGAAGCCGTTCCTCGACGCTGAGCATGTCGGCGCTTATGGAGGGAGTTATGGCGGTTTTTCGACGATGGATTTGATTACCAAAACCGATCTTTTCGCCGCGGCGATATCCATGTACGGCATCAGCAATATCGCCAGCTACTGGGGCGGCGGGATTTGGGGCTACACCTATGGCGACATCGCGCTTGCGCGCAGTTTCCCGTGGAACCGACGCGATGTTTTCGTGGACAAATCCCCGCTTTTCAACGCGGATAAAATCAAAACACCTTTACTGCTGCTGCATGGGATTGACGACGTCAACGTACCTGTCATGGAATCCGAACAGATGTTCACAGCGCTGAAAGTTCAGGGGAAAGAGGTCGCTTATGTGCGCTTCCCCGGCGAGGACCATGGCATTGCCGGCAAATTCGAAAACTACATCGCTCATCGCGAAATGATGCTTGAATGGTTTGACAAATACTTAAAGGAACAACCGGAAGGCTGGGAAGCGCAGTGGAAAGAATAGACTGCGGTCGGGCTCGGCGGAAATAGTGCCGGGCGCATGACACATACACCACGGCGGAGTTTTTAAAAGGAACCCCCCTTTAATTCCCCCCGCAGGCGGGGGGAGATAAACAAAAGGGTGGCGCGTTTGCGTCACCCTCTTAACATTCCGGGCAGATCAGGGGATCTGCCTCGGCGAAAAATTATCAAGGATTTGCCTCGGCGATAAAATCTATCGAAGTTTCTTGCCGACGGCGAGTTCCAAGGCAATAAGCTGGCTGTGGTATTCGAGGATTTTCGAGAGATTCTCCGTCTCAGTTTGCGTATAGGTAAGCTGAGCGCTGCGCAGATTGAGCTGGGATGTCGCTCCAAGTCGGTATCGCTCGCGTTCCAAATCCAACGTCTTTTCGGCTAAATCACGGTTTTTCTCGGTGATGATGCTCTGTTCGAAAACTTTTTGCAGGTTATAGTAAGCGTCGCGGACTTCCTTTTCGATACTGAGCCGCAACGCCCGTTCTTCTTCATACGCTTTGTCTCGAGCGATGCGCGCCGAAACCACCGATGATTCACGACTCAATCCGTCGAACAACGTCCAGTGGGCCGAGAGCGAATAAGACGTATTGCGACTGCGAGGATTCAGTGTAAACGATTCGCCGGCTCCCGATTGTTCCGAGCGCGAAAACGTTACTCCGGCGGTTGCGGTGGGCAGATAGCCGCTATAGGTTTCCTTGACCATGTCTTTCGAAATCCCCACGGACAGTTCCGCCATGCGCAAATCTGTTCGATGCTGGTAAGCGGCTTCCACCAGACCATCCAAATCGAACTTGAGCGGTCCCATCATCGGAATCTCTTCCAGCGGAAAACTGCTTTTCAGGTTAATTCCGAGGAGTTCATTCAAATTCTCACGAGCCGCCTGCAAATTTCGCGCAGCGTTGCTCGAATCATTTTCCGCCGACCCTACGTCAATCTCCGCCTGCAAAACATCGAGCTGCGTAACCGTCCCGACTTCAAAACGCGCTTGGGCAAGTTCCAGCAAATCCCGGCGTTGTTCGAGAAGTTTTTGCGCCAGCGTCACCATCTTCTCTCCCGTCAGAACAAGCACGACACTCTGCGCTACGGATTGGTCAAGTGTTTTTTGCACATTTAAAAGGGAAGCTTCGTTGAAATCAGCGGTTTTCAAAGCTCGCCGAAACTGGAACAACCGCTGCCCGCCCTGAAAAATGGTCTCCTGCAGCGAAAGATACATCGACGAGCCGCGATTCTTCCCTTCCTCGGCTTCATACGTGCGAGTTTCCACCCGGCGACGCACTTCTTGAGCGTTCTCATCCCAATACAGCACCGTATCCGTATACGTAATCGGATACGTCGAAACCGAACCGTCGGGATTGATGAATGTCGGGGAGTAGTATTGATTCTCCGAGAATTGAAGCCCGACGGTTACGGTCGGCAAAAAGGCTCCGACTGCATTCGCTTTCCCGATTCGATTGATTCGAGTATCAATACTCGCTCGGCGAACATCGGGATTGTATTTGAGCGCGATGCGCTGCAGGCTGTCGAGACCGAGAGGAACCGTTGACTGAATGAGCGGATTTTTTGTTCCCCCGGCAAAAAGCAATCCGGGACAGAAAATGAGTACCGCGAGAAGTTTTTTCATGATTGTTTTTCCATGTGAAGTGTTGGGGATGCTGTTTCAGACAGAAACCCTTGCGACGGCAGCATCTCACCGAGATGTCGCGTCTCCTCCACCTCCTCCAATTTGCAGTGTCAAAAAGAATGTATTGTTTTTCAAATCAGGACCATTGCGCAGCTTGCTTCCTTCAAAACACCAGGTCGGTGATACCGGATCAAAAATATAACCCGTGCGCAAGCCTACGAAAATCCCCCCTCTTTCCTCCGGATTCTTGGCTGTTTCAGAAGGCGTCATATCGAACAGGTATCCGAAACCCCAGCCGAATTCCAACAAGAAACCGCTGCGGTCCATTTCGACCATCCGGTTGGCTTCTTCGATAAGTGTCTGGGCGTCACGTTCCCCCGTATCCTGAACAAGTCGTAGCGTATATCCACCTCCACCGATGCCGAGAAAAGGATACGAGAAGAAGTCTCCCTTTCGAAAAACCCGATAACCGATATTAAAGAATCCATAGCCTCCAGAGATTCTACCAATCAGCGTATCACCGGAAACTTCCTGCGAGAATCCATAGCCTTCCCCGCCGAGGACAATTCCGGGTCCCACAATACCGAAACCTAAACCACCGAACGCCCACTGGTTGTCATCGAATTCCATATTGTGGACGGCGACGCTCTTGTTCAAACCACTGGCATCTAACATGTTCAAACCGGTCGAAAAAGCACCATAGCCCTCTCCATTCCCTGCGAAAGAGACAGTGGATAGCACAAGAACTACTGAAATAGCAAATATTAAACATCTGTTCATGTTATTTCCCCTGTTTCATTGAAATATTTGAAGCGGACTCAGCTATAAGCTTGTCTTTTATATCCAACAGATAGGCACGAGCGGCATCGTGCTCGTTGGGAATCTTCCCATCGAGGATGGCTTCTTCAATAGTCCCCTTTAACATTCCGACTAAAGGACCGGGCTCAAGGTTGCATAATTCCATAATTTCGTCCCCGCGAACGGGCGACTGAAACGCTCGAAGCTGGTCTTTTTCCAGAACTTCAGCCATTCGAGATACCATATAGTCAAAATCCGCAAGATAACGTTTGACTTTCCTCGGATTGGCCGATGTGATGTCTGCTCGGCAAAGAGTAAGTAATGCCTCTCTATCCTCTCCCGCCTGAACTATTAGACGTCGCAGTGCGCTGTCGGTGACTTCTTCGTCGGTCAGGTTAATTGGGCGCATATGAAGTCGGACGAATTTCGCGGCTTTGGTGACAACATCCGAAGGCAACCTCATGCGGCGACCGATGGAAAGCACCATGCGGGAGCCTACATCTTCATGCCCATGAAATGTCCAGCCCGATTCGTTATCGAAGCGTTTTACTTTTGGCTTGGCAATATCATGAACCAGAGCTGCAAACCGCACGACAGGATCATCCGTCATCGCTGCGACATTATCCACGACAAGAAACGTGTGCTCCAGAACATCTTTATGATGATATTTGCCCTTTTGCTGTGTTCCCGCAAGCGCACTCAGCTCCGGGAAGATGACATCCATCACGTGTGTGATATAGAGCAGGCGCAAAGCCACGGACGGTTTCGGCGTTTGCAGCATCTTCCAGAATTCATCCGTGATGCGTTCCTGACTGACAATCGAGAGTCGCTGCCGCATCGTGCCGATGGCTTCCAATGCTTTGCGTTCGATTCCAAAACCAAGCTGGGCGGCAAAGCGAATCGCACGCATAATGCGCAGCGGATCCTCTGAAAAGGTGGTTTCCGGCTCTAAGGGAGTTCGCAGAATCTTATCTCTCAAATCCTGCGTCCCACCCTGTATATCAACCAGTTGCCCAAAATTATCCTGATTGAGCCCGAAAGCCATCGCGTTGACGGTAAAATCACGGCGAACCAAGTCTTCTTCCATCGATGCGGCTTCAACAATGGGTTTTCGCGAATCGCTACGGTATTGTTCTCGGCGAGCTCCGACAAAATCGAGCCGCCAACCGCGATAGGGAATAATGACCGTCGAGAATTTCTCGAAAATCACGCTCCTGCGGACTTTCAAATCGAGACACGCCTCTTCAGCGAATTGTACAACATCTCCTAATACCAGAAAATCAATATCTTTACTGGATCGTTTCAGCAGCAAATCGCGCACGTATCCCCCTACAGCAAAGACACGAACCCCAAGCCGGTCTGCTGTTTCTGCAATGTGGTCGAGGATGCGCACCTTTCCCGGACGAATAATCACAGAGCCGGGCGTTATTTCTTTTCGCTTTGCTCCAGTTTTTTTTGAGCTTTTTTCTGCCATTTCTCCAAACGTTGTAAATCCCGACTACGACGTTGCCTCGCATCATCTGTCATGAACGCTGCCAGTCCCTCTTGGCAGTAACGCACCACCGCTTCATCATCCCCAAGTTCCATCGCCGCTTCCGTCATGCGTTTATAGAGACCGACTACATCGTAGCCGTTGTTTCGGGGTGAATTCAGATACTGGTCTATTAATTCCTTCGACGACGCGATGCATTCCCGGTAGCGTCCCGTGCGAAACTGCAAAGCAATCAGCGGCCACAGAAATGAACGCGCATTCGGGAAACGGGCGAGGCCTTTCGCAATAAGCGATTCCGCTTCGGTGTAGTTTCGTTCTTCGATTAGAAACCATGCGAGCGCACTCATCGCCGCATACCGTGAGAATTTCGACGAGTCGATTGCGAGTGTTAGATCAGTGTAAGCGGCTCTGCGAGACGGCAAAAACGGCAGATTCGAAAGCACTCCCGCATGCTGAGCGATTCCGAAACGATACGTCCCCCGTCCCATATAGGCGTCATAGAAAGTCGGATCCGCTTCAAGAACTCTCGAAAAATAAGCCTTCGCGCGCGTAAGCTGTTTCATCGCTGACCAGAAATCGCCTCGACGGCCAAGATAAAAGCCGCGCGTCGCATGACACGAACCCTGAATAAATTCCAGCCAAACTCGTTTATCTTCTCTAACCGTATCTATCTGTTTTTCATAGCATAAAGTTGCTTTGTCGCAGCATAAAAAGAATTCTCCCTCACCCGTCGTATCCTCAAAATCCACCATCGCTGTGTAAAGGATGATTGCGCGGACAAAGAGAACGGCTGGATCATCTGGAAAGTCTCGCTCCAAGGCTTCTTGGATTTCCCAAGCTGCTTCGTAATAAGAGCCTGTCAGCGTGTCATAGAGAGCAGGAAAGGTGTCTATCGGATGGAGTGCCCAACCGACAACAGGCACAATAAAACAGAGTGCGACACACAAGACAATTCTGAATGCGATTGAAAAAATAGTGTCCCTCTATAAAAGAAGTCGTTGCAGTTCCGGCCGGGTTACGCGCGATAAGCTCATCATTTAGCTAACGGGAACCTGCGCTGAACCCGGCTCGGCAAGCTGATTGGTCGTGTCGCACGGCTACGCGCTTTTGGTGTATTCCTACAGCCAAAAGATACGAACACAATAAGTTAGAGTCAAGCTGAAAGGAATTTCAATCGACGTTTCTTTTCGCTGTATTCTGTCTCGTTATTCCAAATTAATTTATTTGCTTTAATAACAAATTGATAAGATGTGTGTCACTGAAAAATTCTTTGAGAAAAATAAAAAAAACAAGCTCCTGAATGAATCTTTCACTTGACATCTTGCCGCCATATCCGTATAATAAACTGATATATTCGGATTTGCACCGCAACAAAGCCTTTAAAATCCATATCAAACATATAGATAGTACTGTTGAAACCTTATCCCTACAACCATAAGATTTGGAGGTCAGCGATGAAACGGCACATGGGAATCCGGTTCCTTATTCTCGGCATCATGGCACTGGCGGCCTTTGGCCAGTCCGAAATACCCGAGCCGAAAAGCACTCTCCTATTCGAAGGAGCGAATGCTGTCGTAAAATATGATTGCACCCGCGTGGTCGCTCAGAACACCGGCCACTTTGAGCAGGTTAATCATTTCCGCGTGCACCTGCTGACGGAACGCGGCGTGCGCGAACATGCACAGGATTTCAACTTCTACTTCCTCGCCTATGACACGGTCGAGATTATCGACGCGCGCGTTCATCTGCCCGATGGTGAGGTTGTGGTCGTCTCCGAAGACGATATTAAGGATGTTCCTCTACCGGCATTCGGTCCCTTCTTTCTGGAAAATGTGCGAGAGAAAATTATCACGTTTCCAGCGCTGCGGCCTGGTGCGGAAATCGAAGTTGTCTCCAAAACGATTGCCAGAGAACCTCCGATTAATGACGTGTATGATTTCAATACGTCCTTCGAAAGTCAGGATCCCACCCAGACAAAGTTCGTTGAGATTGATGTTCCCATTGACATGAAGCTCAAATGGAAAGCCCGCAACGGTGAAGTTCCTTATCGTTCGGAGCGACGCGGCGACCGTATGATTCACCGATGGGAGGCCAATGATATTGCCCAGACGATTCCGGAGCCGGGTATGCCGCCAATGCCGGAAGTTTCGCGTCAGATTTTCGTATCGAACATGGAAAGCTGGGAATCCATGTCTCGCTGGTACACCGAGCTCGCGTCTCCAAGCTATGTCCCGGACGAAGCGGTGAAAGCGAAAGTCGCTGAACTGACTCAAAATCTTTCGACGGACGAAGAGAAAATCGCGGCCATTTTCTATTTTGTATCCAACGATATTCGCTATGTAGAAACGAAATTGTCCGGCCGTAAAGCAGGCTATAAGCCTGAACCAGCGGCCGTCACATTCGCCAATCGCTATGGCGTGTGCCGAGACAAAGCGGCGCTCATGGTATCGATGCTTCGCACCGCCGGGATTCCTTCGGACATCGTGCTGACGAATCCCGTTTGGAAGATTTTCGAAGATATTCCGTCG
>CAZADO010000204.1:0-4187 GCA_964483885.1 uncultured Alphaproteobacteria bacterium
GACGACCGAAATCCGCCCTGTCGATAAATCGTACCGGTAGATATCGGCGTTGCCGCGCAGGAAACTGGTAAAGAAGAGTTCCTTGCCATCCGGCGTCCAGTAGGGTGACATGTGGATTTCGCGGTCATTGGTCAGCGCTTGCGGTGACGCGCCATCCCAATCCATCACCCAAAGATTTTTAAAACCGCCCTGCCGCACGGTGAAGACAAGTCGGCTCGTAAACGCGCCGTCTTCGCCTGTCAGCATTTTCGTAATCCACGAGGCAATCCGATGGGCAGCCGGGCGCAAGTTTTCCGATGGAAACCGAAATTCGCGCAGATGAATCGGCATCGGTATCGGCGGCTGAGTGATTCCGATATTCGCCGTCATATCCGACCAACCCGCTTCAATGCTGCCAATGATTCTGATAGGCTGGTTGGGAAGCTGCAGGAAAAGCGAGGTCGTGTCTTCGATATAGGGCGTCGGATCCGCGAGTCTGAAATAGCCGCTCGCGTCCAAATCCGCCGCGATTAAATCGTGCAGTGTTTGCGGTAATTCGACTGCCCACTGCGACGTCGTGTCCGCGGTAAACGGCATGACGACAATCGACATGCGTTCGACAGAGTGCGTTTCCACACGCAGAGTGTATGTCGGCGGCTGAGCCTGCAACAAACCTGCGAAAAGACTAACGAATACAAAGAGCAATATAACAACACGTACAGACAAAGGGTCGGCTGCAATCCGCCCAATTGGCGGACAACACCGCATTCGCTTGCCGATGACACGTTTTCGCCGTTGTGGGTCTCCAGACCCGCAATGGCGAACCCTGATTACGCGTTTATTTTTATCGTGATGGATTGGATACGAATTCAAAGTTGATTCCGAGCTCGCTGGCATCAAAGTTTGCTGGCAACGGAGGAAAGCGTCCCACTCCGCGAACCGCGCGTTCCGCCGCTTGGTCAAAAAGGAAATCTCCGGATGATTGCTTGCGGCGCAGCCCCACAATATCGCCTCGATTGGAAATGCGGAATTCCATAATGGTCATCAGTGCTTTGCGTCTTCCGGGAGGCGGCCGGAAGTTCTGTTCGATTTTCGATTGTATCAGCGCCAGATACCAATCACCGGTGAAACCACCGCTAACGCGCATAGTTCCCGCACTACCGGTAATCGCCTGCTCTTTGTCGTCCGGTTTCTCCTGCGTCACGACGGGTGCGGGCGTTTCCGGAGCCGGTTTCTTGGGAGTCGTCGCTTTTTTCTTCGGCGGCGTCACCAGCCGCTTCTTGGGTTTCGGCGGTTCGGGTTTGGCTGCTACCATGCCCTGCTGCGAGGACGCTGCCGGAGGAGCCGCAGGGCGAATCAGTCTGACTACAGTTGCGGATGGCAGAGGTCTTCGTTCAGGAGCGAACCGAATTCCGCCCCATATCATCCCTCCAATGAAGAGGGCGTGGAGCAACAATGAACCAAGAAAATACGGCGTCATCTTCGCGATTGCGGTTCCGCTACCAGTCCGAGGTTTTCGACGCCTGCGCCCCTCAGGATGTCAATGACTCGCAGCACCTCGCGGTAAGCAACATTCTGGTCTGCGCGCAAAAAAACCGGTTCGCGGCTTCCCGGAGCATACACTTGCTTAAATGCGACTTCGAACTGCGCCGTGGGCACTTTCGTTTTATCAATATAAATCGTGCCGTCTTTCGAGATATTGATTTCGATGCCTTCTTCCGTCGTCGAGCGCGCGTTCGCGGCTTCCGGAACTTCGATTTCGAGCGAACTTTTCAGCATCGGCGCGGCGACCATAAAAATAATCAGCAGCACCAGTGTGACATCCACCAGAGCCGTAATATTGATATCCGGGATTGGCCGGTAAGGAAGTTTAAACTTTTTCATAGTGCTGTCCTGCGGCAGGCTCGGCTTGTCCCTGCTGTTTCGACCATTGTCCCACAGCATAAATCAAATCTTCGCCAAAATCCTCAACCCGTCCGGCTTCTTTCCGTATCCACGATGTAAATAAATTATACGCCACCAGAGCCGGAATTGCTGTCCCCAAACCGACGGCTGTCGCGACGAGCGCTTCCGCGATTCCCGGAGCGACAACAGCGATATTCGCCGAGCCCCAGACGCCGATGCGCTGAAAAGCGGAGATGATTCCCCAGACGGTTCCCAAGAGTCCCAAGAACGGCCCAGCCGCGCTAACGGTCGCTAAGAACGGCAGGAACCGCTCGGCGCGCGACAATTTCCGCGCCGCCATGCGTCCGAATTCACGTCCTACAAGTTCCGCATCACGTCCGGCAGTGGATCCTCGTTCGAACATGGGAGTGTAGATTTGCAAATAAGCCCATGCCATCGGTGAGTTCGCGTACTGCCTTGCAATCTGATATAAACCGCGCGGGTCGAATTGCCGCCATCGGTAACGTGAAATGGCTTCGCTGTCCGACTTCGTTCGCAAGACAAGCAGCACTTTTTCCAGTATAATCGCCCATGAAATCAGCGACATCACGGCTAAAATCGCTAAGATAAGCTGTGCAAAGGGACTCGCAACCCGAACAAGGTCCCAAAATCCTCCACCCTGTGGTGTCATCGAAACTCCTGAATATTAAGGCTTTTAGCCTCTAAAACATCGAATGAATACAACTAATTAATATACAAATTGCCATGCGGTTTGTCAAGTATAAATATCTGTATTTTACTCATTTTAAAGATTTTCTCGAAACGAAACCTCTCAATAGTGAAAACATTTGCATTTTCACTTTGTTTCCAACAAAAACGCGGCCAGACTTCTGCGTCCGGCCACGCTATTTTGCTCGCACGTCATTGCGGCTCTGTAGAGACACAACGGCGGGATTTTGTGTATACGAGATTACAATAAGATTATCCCCCTTAGTCCCCCCTGCTAAAGCAGGGGGGAAATTTTATCTGCGGTGTTGGCTGCTTGCAGACGACCCTGTCAATCGCAATGAATGGATACCGCCACTCCAAAAATCCGCCGCGAGTGGGTGCCCTCACCTCTCGCGCAACATCACTTCAACAACACTATCTCCTTCGTTTGAATAAAATCTCCCGGTCATATTAGCGTTTGAAGCGGCGACGAAGAGCGAGGAGAAAGAATGCACCAGAGATCAACGTAATTGACGTTTGAAGAACTGCAATTATCCAACCCATCCAATGAAAGGGCTTAAGTGGTGTAACTCCTTCATACCGAAACCAAAAAGCAAAACGACGCAAGGCCAACGTGAATCCTTGACAAATACGCTCGTATGGCTCTGCATAAAACTGATACCACTGACCTTCAGGGTAAAAACCGATAACCGCATAGAGAGCCCAACCCAAAATTAGTGAAAGACATAGCCATATAAGCGGCCGTTTCCAGCTCTGACCAAACTCACTCATCCAATAGTACAAGCTATGCCACGAGAAAAATTTATGCATAAATCTCTTAAATCCCTGAAGTTTAAGTTTATCTAAGTTCCACTGTGCCCATAGCTCGCCAGCATGAAAATTGTTTGCCATAGGATAGTCACTCGAATTATCGAATTTGATTTTCAAATTTCGATAACAATCTCTAACCAACTTTAATCTCTCTTCTGGTCCAAAATTATTATCATAGCGCATCCTACTGGTCACCACTGTCCCATTAGTCTGGGTGGAATCTGGCAACGTAAACACGAGTCCTTTATGTTCAAGTTCTAAACCAACTCGGTTTCTGAGCTTGGCGAATTGGCAATTTATAACGCTAGCGTTGTCAAATCTATATGAGGTTGTATCAAGAGACCCAAGGTAAACATTGTTAAAATGAATACGCCCATCTGCAAAACATACTAAGTCATCAATGTAAAGTTTTAACGAACGAGAGCTTTCGTAATCTCCTTGGATAAACAACTCGGAATATAGCTTTAGATCCTCTAATTTAAGGATTTTGCTTTCTGGTATTTTAATCACCGATGGGCTATGAAACTTCAGAGATCTACAATAAACTGAACCTCCGGCGTGAATTGTAAGTCGCTTTCTTATTTCATTATGTTCTAGAAATAAATCACCTGTACAGATAACGTTCGCACTTCGTTCTTCCCCAACAAAACAAGAATCTTCAACTTTTAGGCGAGGACATTCCCCACGATAGCACTTATTTAAGAGCATTATGTCATCACCAAATATGCAATTCTGAAAGTACACCGAATAAGCAAGCGATACTATTTGTACCCTCTTATGAAATT
>CAZADO010000205.1:0-12415 GCA_964483885.1 uncultured Alphaproteobacteria bacterium
GATGTGGATGAATCGGATCAGATCGGTTTGTCTTCTTTCGAATATTTCTCGCCGCCGGGCGCTGTGCGCATGAATGATGATGACGGCTTGTGGGAACGCATGAAACCCGGGCGCTTCGATTCGACGGTTTCGCAACCTGAAGACGGCGACTTTGTTTATGGTTCCGGCTACTTCCCCCTGCCGCCCGGCCAAACGGAACGTTTTTCCATGGCGCTGCTTTTTGGTGAGGATTTGGCCGACATTACTGACAACAAAGCGACAGTTCAGCAGATTTATAACGAGAACTACAACTTCGCGCGTCCGCCGGAAAAAGCGACGGTATCAGCGGTTCCCGGCGACGGACAAGTGACGCTCTATTGGGACGACATTGCCGAAGAATCCTATGACCCGACAACCGGCTTCGATTTTGAAGGCTATAAAATTTATCGCGCAACCGATCCGGGCTTCAACGAAGTCTTTACCATTACCGATGGCCGCGGCCGCAAAATCTTCAGTCGTCCCATCGCGCAATTTGATTTGAACAACGGCAACTCTGGCTTCTTCCCGACCGCTATTAATGGAGCATCGTTCTTCTTAGGAGACGATTCCGGCATCCGACACGTCTGGACGGACACCACCGCGGAAAACGGACAGACGTATTACTACGCGGTCTGCGCCTACGATCACGGTGATGTCGAAAAGAATATTTTTCCCGCGGAAACCAGCAAGTTCATCCTGCTCGACGAAGGCGGCAATCTGACGACGGACATCAACACCATTCAGGTGACTCCGCGCGCTCCGGCCGCGGGCTATACTCCTCCTAATATAGAGCGCGTGCGTCATATAACGGGTCGTTCGCTGGGCAGCATTTACGTGGAAGTTTTTGATCCGCGCGAAATCAAAGATGGTCATGACTACGCCGTAACTTTCGACGACAGCGGCAGCGGCGCTTATGCCGACAACGTTATTGATTTGAGCGGCACACCCGGACCTGACACGGTTCTCTGGCACGAACCTTTCGTTGCCGGACCGATTGAAGACTGGATTTACGACACCTTCGCACCCTATTATGATTCCCTTCTCGGGTATCCTCCCGGTGTCTATAGTGTCGAGCAATATTTCCGCATTCAGGAATCGGCGTTGTTTCACGGTCAGCGGCTTTACTTCCTGACGCCTCGCCAGACGATTTCCGTACCCGAACTTTCCGGATGGGTGGACACATCCGCCACTGCGGAGCACCTGCTGAATTTCACCTTCAGGGTCGCGAATTACCCGGATGTTTTTCTGCAGGGAATTCCGTGGGTAGCGGATTATGAAATTGCCTTCTCGGATCAAATTATCGATACGGCCAAATATTTCAATTGGTATAATCTTTTCGTCCTTCCGGAAAGACCGACGTATTTTACGGTGCGCAATTTGAATCGTAATGAACAAGTCGCGTTCGCTTTTCAGGAAAAGGACTCCACACGAAACGGCCGCGTTGACGCTCCCGAAGTGATTCTCATCTTCGAAGAAGATTCGATTCTGACTTGGGCGGCAGCATTTCTCTCGAACGCAGAGCATAATCTGAAACCGCGTCCCGGCGACACACTGAGAGTCTTTCTTTATCAACCGTTCACATCGGCAGACCGTTACGGCTACACAACCAGCAGCGCAAAAATTTCCGATGCCGCGGTTCAGCTCGACCGTATTCGAGTCTATCCGAATCCGTATCTGGCGACATCGACCCAAGAACCCGCCAATCCCTACAGCTCAGGTCGTGGCCCTCGACAAGTTACGTTTATCCATCTGCCCAAGGACTGCACAATTCGTATCTACACGGTCAGAGGAGATCTTGTCCGCACCATTCATCATAATGTCGGCATTGACGAGGGAACGGAACAGTGGGATTTGCGTTCCAAAGATGGGCTGGATGTCGCATACGGCGTGTATATTTATCACATTGAATCCCCTTGGGGTGAAACCACCGGAAAATTTGCATTAATCAAATGAAAAAACTGAAATCCTTTTGCCTAATTCTCGCTCTTCTGATGGCTTTACAGCCCGCTTCCGCACAAACGAAAGTCGGCACGACCGCCGCGCCCTTTTTAGGTATAGCTATTGGAGCGCGCGCGCTGGGGATGGGAGGAGCCTTCGTGTCGGTCGCGGATGATGCAACAAGCCTGTACTGGAATCCCGCGGGTATCGCAAGGCTTACCCGCTACGAAGTCATCCTCTTGCACACGGACTGGCTCGCCGATCTGAGTTTCGATTTCGTTGGTGCGGTTTTTCCGATTCCAAACGCCGGCGCTCTCGGCGTTCAAACAACAATGCTTTCTATGGGAGAAATGGAAGTCACGACGGAGCGGCATCAGGATGGAACCGGCCTTTTCTTTAATGCGTCTGATTTAGCGGTGGGGGTTTCGTATGCGATTTCGCTGACGGATCGCTTCTCTATCGGCTTTACCGGCAAATATATTCAGCAGAAAATTTGGCACGAGAGTGCCGAAGCATTTGCGCTGGATATCGGCACACTCTACACCACGCCGTTTCACGGGATGCGCATCGCCATGGCGATTTCCAATTTCGGGTCCGATATGCAGATGAGCGGCAAGGATATGATTGTTTACTATGATCCCGACCCTATCAAAGAAGGGAACAATTCTCAAATCATGGCCGAACTCCGAACCGATACATGGCCGCTGCCGTTAAACCTGCGTGTGGGAGCAGCGATGGAGGTTGTCGAAGAAAAGGATCATAAAGTCACCTTAGCGGTCAGCGCGCAACATCCGAACGATAACACAGAATCCATGAATATCGGCGCGGAGTACTGGTATCAGAAACTATTCGCCCTGCGTACAGGGTATAAATCCCTCTTTCAGCAAGATTCCGAAGAAGGATTAACCTTTGGCATCGGGCTGGTGCCGCCGCTGAGAGCGGGCTTTGGTCTGCATCTCGACTTTGCCTATGAAGATTTCAGTCGCCTTGGAGATGTTTACAAATACTCCATCGGCGTTGACTTTTAAAGAACATTCCGTTACATGAAAACACCATAACATCACTTTTTGGAGGGCACGATCATGAAATCGCGCTATGCGTTACTCATTGCAGGCCTGCTCTTGATAGTCTTCGCTGGTACGGCCAGCGCATTCAACATCACGTTTCAGGTCAACATGGCGGTTCAAGAACGCCTTGGAAATTTTAATCCCGCTACAGACACCGTACTTGTCCGGGGTTCCTTTAATGGATGGATTGGATATACTGACATCCTAACGACCACCGCTCCGGACAGCGTCTATCGGATCACCATGGACATCCCCGCGGGGGCTATCGAGTACAAATTCGTCATGGCGGATCGTACGGCAGGCAATGACCGCTATGAAGAGCATATCGATAACCGAACGTACACGGTCACCGGGGATGAAACACTTGTTGTCGTCTATTTCGACAACCAAGGCTCCTCCACCGCAATGGATCTGGAAGTTCTATTCCGTGTGGATATGCGCGTGCAGATCCTGACTGGCGATTTTGATCCGGATAACGACGTCGTAATGGTGCGCGGCGGCACACCACCCTTAGAATGGGGTGGTTCTGCCAACCAGTTGCCCGAAGTGACTGGCTCTCCCGGACTGTATTCCGATTGGGTACAGTTCGACGCTGTTCCTTATCCCGGCACCATCGAGTTTAAGTATGTCATCCTTCCAAATGGCGACCCGGACAGCCCGATATGGGAAACGCCGACGGGTGGTGGAAATCGGCCAATTAATTTTGATGGTACCGAACCGGATAACCTGCCTCCCCCCAGCGGCAACGGTTATCAAGAAGTCCAACTGGATACGGTCTTCTTCTCGGATGTGACGTTTGAAGACATCACTGAGAATCCCGTCGATGTGATTTTCACCTGTGACGTTCGCCCAGCCTATCTGGCCATTGATGACATTGGCTATATCATTGATGTTCAAAGTCAGGATACCGTTTATGCCATTGAAAGTGTCGGCATCAACGGTCTCTGGAATCTTTGGCCCTGGGGCAACATTCCGGAAGCACAGCAGTTGAAAGATGACGGCGTTGCTCCGGATGAAGTCGCCGGGGACAGCATCTGGACCGTGTCGATTCACTTTGACGCCGGAACAGCGCGCCCCCATCCCTACAAGTACGGCGCGAATGATTATGATAATGAGGCGGGTGTCGGCGCAGACCATACCCTGATTATCGACGACTCTTCGCCGACGATGACACTCCCCGTTGACTGCTGGGGCGCATTAGGCGATCTCTTCGACAATTACCTCTGGGTTTGCGGAGATGCGGCTGAACCCATTCACGACGCCGCGATTCCCGAAGTCTTCACCTTATACCAGAACTATCCGAATCCCTTCAACCCGACGACACAAATCAGCTTCTCGCTGCCGTCACCCAATCAGGTGACGTTTAAGGTGTTCAATGTTTTGGGTCAGGAAGTGGCGAAGATGGATCTGGGGCCGAGAGCAGCCGGACTTCATCACATCCAATTTTCAGCGGAGAATCTCTCCACCGGCCTCTATTTCTACAGTGTCGATGCCGGTTCCATGCACGCTGTGCGCAAGATGCTCGTACTGAAATAGCAGAAACTGCCGATTCGAAAAGAATTACATCGATAGCACATGCCGGGGTGGGTGAAATACGACCCGCCCCGGCACTTGCCTATTTTTGAGTACCGGTCGGAGTTTGATTACGGTCTCGCACAATACCCCGCAACCTTACCTATAGATTTTAACCGATAACAATTCGTTCGAAATAAAAACAATAATGTCTGAGAAATTGATAAACTGTGAGGCGACATCATGAAATCGCGCATGCGATACTTTATCTTGGCTATCACACTGCTTCTTGGAACCACAGCGCTTGCGCAGCATGTCTGGTGGACTCCCGAAGCTCCGGCTGTTGGTCAGCCGTTTACCATGTCCTATGATTCCCGCATCGGAGTTCTGGGGTCGGATATCGCTCAGGTGTGGATGCACTGGGGCGTTGTTGATGATGGGGGCAATTGGTCTGCTCCACCGGAAAGCATTTGGCCGGCCGGTTCTCAGCTTTCCGGGGACGGCTATGCCTGTCAGAGTCCGATGGTTGCAGGTGCCGACACCGTCTGGACTCTCACTATCGATCCGGATACAAGCATCCGCCATATTGCATTCGTCTTCACTGACCTTGGCGATAATTGGGACAACAACAGCGGCGCTAACTGGCGCATCGACTTTGTTACCGGTGAAGTCGTGGCTTGGTGGTCGCCGGAAGAACCCGAACCGGGCGATTTGGTAACCATTTACTACAACACGATTCCCGGCGCACTTCCCGACGGAGCCACCACAGTCCTGCTTCACTGGGGAATCAACGAACCCTATCACGGCGCTTGGATTGAACCTCCGGAAAGCATGTGGCCTACGGGAACCGTTCCTTGGGGCGATGGTCATGCCGTGCAGACTCCGATGAATTCTCACGGCGGCGGCATTTGGTCTTTGTCCATCCAAAGTAATGATACGACCTACACCATCCATTTCGTCACACTTGACGGCGTCAATTGGGATGGCAACGGCGGCGCGAATTGGGATATTATCCTCGAAGAACCTCCGGAGCCCGTTTTAGCTCATCACGTTTTCGCCTACGATCCGCGTTCGGCGTTTGCCGGATACATTGGAACCATCTCATCCGTCAATTTAGCCGGAACGTTCAACGGCTGGAGTGCCTCCAATGATCCGCTTGACGGGCCGGATGAAAACGGCGTGTGGATGAAAGAATTCGCTATCCCTGCGGGAACGCATGAATATAAATTCGTTCTGAACGGAAGTAACTGGCAGAATGATCCGGATAATCCCAATTTCGCACCCGGCGGCTACCATAATAACCTCATCACCGTTCTTCTGGATACACTGCCGCAAATCTATCAGTTCTATCCTCCGGAAGGAGAAATTTATCGCGGCGCCACAGCGGACATTTCGCCGTGGGCAAAAATTCGTAAAGGCGATTTGGGTCCCGGCCTTCAAGGTAATCCCAGTGCGACATGGGACGGCACTCCCAGCGCCTCCATCTGGTATCCCACATCCGACAGTCTCCGGATTGCACCAATTACCGCTTCTCCCGGTGAGCATGAGATTGCAGTGACAGCGCAGGACAGCGCCGCACGAAACCGCACAGCAACACGGTCGGTCTGGGTTGTCGATTCCGAGGAAGGCTTCTACGCTCTCGATTCCCGGGCAGATGATTTCGGGCCCGGCTCCTACACGAATCCTTATGGCATCGAAGGTAATGCTGATTTGCTGGGCTTCGTTATCACCGAAGCGGCTGAAGGAGACAGCTTAGCGTTTATGATCGAGATGGATGACATCACCGAACAGACCCGCGTCTTGATGCACATTATGAGTGATATCGCGCCGCCATTTGCCCCGACAGCAGCGTTCAGCTTAGAGACAGAATTCCCGGATTGGAACGGCCGCGGTGTGGCGTTTGTTTTAGGCGACACGACGACCGGCGCGACAAGCCCGGCACTTTTAAACACGCTCTACCTGTCGCGCTCACCATTGACCTATGGCGCTGGAATCGAACTCGACCCTGTAGCTTATAGCGAAGATCGTTTCGAATTCAAACTCGCCGTTGCTGATTTGGAAGCCGTGATGGGCAATTATCAAACCGAGTGGTACTTCAGTTGCTGCGCGTTTCTGGCGCAAACTGGTGGTCCTGCAGATGGCGACGCATACGAAGTTGATGCGGCACACGGCGGAGATGATAACATCAATGATCCGGATATTTTCGATGTGATATTTCTGACGCCGCACCTGCAAAATGTCTTGCTGATGAACTGGTCGGATAACCGCACAGCAACCTTTGATGCGAACGGACGCGGTTTTGTCGCGATTCATCCCGACAGTATCGGGCCGAATGTTTTTCATAGTGGTCCCATCATGAAGATTCTCTCCCGCGGAGCTCCGACACTTTTTGCCAATCAGGAACTCACAGGCACGTTTGAAAGCGAAGAAACCATCGTTTCGATTAATCTCTATCAGAACGCCAATCCACCGGTTGTTATTCCCACAACCGAAGACACGTTCACCGTCGATGTGACTCTGGTCGAAGGTTTGAATACATTTTATCTGGAAGGAGTCGACGCCGTCAGCGATACCGGACGCTCATCGCAAACGGTGTTCGAGCTTGTCGTCAATCATACTCCCAATCCCGTCATTGATGCGCGTGTTGAAGGCGATGATGGAATTCTGGACGCTTCCGCTTCGACAGACCCCGACAGTCCGAATCTGGGATTCGCATGGACGGCCGATGAAGACAATCCGGAAGAAGTCACTCTGACGAATCCGGATGCCGCTGTCGCCAGCTTTACTTTACCGGAACCTAACGGTGAATATTTTTTCTCATGCGATATAACTGAGGCTACCGGTCCGGGTGTTACTCCGCGCACCGTGTTCACCGTCTATGATGATTCCGTGGATGCGTTCGAGCTAGACGAATCCACTTGGAATGTACGCGATGCCATCATCTATGAAATCTATCCACGCGCGTATTCAACTACTAATCAACTTGCGGCGATTGCAGCGGATATGGAGAGGATTGCCGGTCTGGGCGTTAATTACATCTGGCTCACGCCGACCTTCCCCGGCCCGACGGAACACGGCTATGAAATTGTCGATTACTATGGCGTCGAAGAAGACCTCGGCACCGAACAGGATATGCGCGACATGATTGCCGCCGCCCATTCTTACGACATCGGCGTTATTCTGGACTTGGTAATTAATCACACATCAATTCAGCATCCCTTTATGCAGGACGCGCTTCGCTACGGACGCTTCTCGCACTACTGGGACTACTACGACCGCGATGCCAGTGGAGACTACACGTATTACTACGACTGGGTCAGCTTGCCGAATCTGAATTTCGATAATCCGGAAGTCGTCAATTATTTCATTGAAGTCTCGAAATACTGGGTGGATGAATATGGCATTGATGGTTATCGATGCGATGTGGCGTGGGGCCCACAAAGTCGGACGCCGAGCTTCTGGCCAGTGTGGCACAATACATTGAAACAACTCTATCCCGATATCCTGCTTTTAGCGGAAATGGATGCGACCGATTTCAACAACTTCTACAACCGTTTCGATTTAGTATATGACTGGGCGCTGCACCACTCGGGAACCGAAAGTTTCGCCGATATGTTCCAAGGCGGCATACCAAGTATCAACAATCTTCACACGGTTATTACGAACTACGGCTTTCCCTATCCACCCTATAAATATCCTTTCCGTTTTCTGGAAAATCACGACGAAGGTCGCTACATTTCCTACAACACCACCGCGCAAACGAAACTGGCGGCCCTGCTTCTGTTCACCATCGACGGCGTGCCGCTTATTTACGCAGGCCAGGAAGTCGGTGAAACATCTCAGCGCGGTTTGATTAACTGGTCCGGCGGTCCTCAAGGACTTTCGCATTACTATTACAAGCTCTGCCAGCTTCGTAAGCAGTTTCCGTCCATTCGGAGTCCTCAGGTGGAACGAATCACCAACAGCCAATCGAGTGTCGTTTATTCTTATCTTCGATATATTGAAGGTGAACTACCGATTATCGTCGCGCTCAACATGGCGCCCAATTCACAAGTGCCGACCATCACGGTTCCAACGGGTGATATCGGTATTCACCCGGATTCCACCTACTACTTGAGCGAGCTCTTGACGGGTACGTACCTCGAGCGCACCGGCGCGGAGCTTACGACGATTGTTTCCAGCCTGAGCGCCTATCAGGGACGAGTATGGGTGATTGCCGATGAACCGATTCAGCTTGACGCGCCGGAACCATCGCTTGAAATCCCTGAAGTTTTTGCGCTGAAACAAAATTACCCGAATCCGTTCAATCCAACGTGTACGATTCCCTTTGAAATCTCCAGCCGCAGCCGCGTGACGATTGCTATTTATAATGTCATGGGGCAGCAGGTCAAAGTCCTGACCGACGATATCTATTCGGCAGGCGTTCATCAAATCGTATGGGATGGACACAATCAATTGGGCTCGCCTGTCGGTTCCGGCATCTATTTTTACCGAATGCACGCCGGCGACTTTGTCTCGACACGAAAAATGATTCTCCTGCGCTGATTCACAAAAAAAAATCCTTTACGACCCGCGACCTCCGGTCGCGGATAACCACGCATACGAAAATCCGCCGCCGGGGAATCTGACTTCTTCGGCGGCGTTTTGCTGACAGACTCCCACCGTGGTATGCGTCCCGCGTGCCCGGAGAAAAGGCACTAAAGATGTTTTTACGATATTCCCTACTAACTGTTTTTCTTCTCGTGATGATGAATCCTTTGCTCGCTCAAAACGTTCGCCTGCAAACCTATCCCATCCCACCTACCCAAGAAATAGCGCGCAGCTATATTTTCTCCGGAAAAGAAACCTCTTTCTTCTTCGGGATAACCGCAGCGCTGCGTCAAAATCCGTTCATGGGATTGACAGTTGCGGGAGAAAAACTTTTCGATGACGTTCGCTTGTGGCACGGCGATAAGCTTTTCGACCGTTCCAAAACTCAAACGAATTTCTGGGGGCAGGGAGTCAGCTTCACATCCGATTCTATTACACTTGTACTCGATATGGCAAGACGCGATTTCATGCGAGTAATTGGATTAAGTGAAGCGCCGCAGGATTTATCGCTTGAACTTGTCTTCGCTCCGGGAGCACTCGAAGAACGCAATGTTAAAAACTACCCGGATGCACTAACTATCAGCCCTCCTCCAAACGGAGAAATTTTTCTCGCCGTTGCGTGGTTGTCTGATGAAGTTCTCCAAGGGCGCATGGAGCAAATATCATATCTGCTCTCTGACAGCATGTATTCTTTCAGTCCATTTTACGGACAACAACGCTTTCACGTTCTCGCACCCAACTGGACGATTGCGTACGGCGTGTCCGAAGACGATGCGCTCGCCTCCGCAAGGCAATTGCTCGCCGACCGAGGCAGTTCCTCTCTCGCACGACGCAATGCACTTCGTCACAGCCTGTCGCCGTCGGAGTTTGATGCGACGAATACATCAGTTGCGGATGCGCTTCGCTGGGCAAAAAAATCGCTGCTCGACTTGCAGGCCGCTGATGGTTCGGAGTTGTGGGCAGGGTATCCGTGGTTTGCCGAAGCATGGGGACGTGATACATTTATTTCGCTTCCCGGAGCGCTGCTCGTCACAGGTCATTTCGATGATGCGCATGCGATTCTGCTCAAATTTGCCTGTTGGCAGGACAAAGATTCCACGTCGCACACCTTCGGCCGTATTCCCAATCGCGCTCGCCCGGACGAAATCGTTTTCAATACCGCCGACGGTACGCCGTGGTGGATTCGCGAACTCTACGAATATTGTTTGTATTCCGGCGATTGGAGTCTTGCTGGAAAACTGCTCGCCGAGCCTTCTTACGAGCGTGGTTCACCGGAAGGCGCTGTGCGGCTCGCGCTTGCGGGAGCTCTGGCGCGCAGAGATTCGCTGGGATTCATCTGTCACGGCGATGCGGAAACATGGATGGACGCTGTCGGCCCGGAAGGCGCATGGTCGCCGCGAGGGAATCGTGCTGTCGAAGTACAGGCGCTCTGGCACGCGGCATTCGACGCAGCGCTTAAAATGGCGGTCACCTGTTCGACAAATATTCCCGACGAAGAATTTAATCTCTGGGTTGACGCTCGCCAAAAACTCGCCGATAATTTTCCGAAATATTTTATTCGTCCTGATGGAAAAGGGCTCTATGACCACTTGAATAGCGATGGCACACCCGATACGCAAATCCGTCCCAATCAGATTTTTGCATTGACGGTTCCATTCACGCCGCTGCTGCCCGAAGACGTCGCCGAATCTGTTTTGCACACGGTAGTGGAAACATGCACCTACCGCTATGGCGTCGCATCGCTTGCGCAATCGGAAGATAATTTCCATCCGTTTCATCTTCACGAAAACTACCCGAAAGATGCCGCCTATCATAACGGCATCGTCTGGCTCTGGCTCTCCGGACCGGTGAAAAGCATCCTTGTTTCCTCAGGTCACGGTGAGCTTGCATGGGATATTACACGTGTGGAACAGAACGAAATTCTGAACGGCGAATGTGTCGGAACGCTGCCGGAACTTTACGATGCAATTCCACAAACAGGAAGCACGTTGCCGCGCACATCCGGAACGGTTTCTCAAGCTTGGTCGCTCGGCGAGTACTGCCGCGTATTCTATCAGGATTTCCTTGGTATTCGCCCGATTCAGGTGAAAGGAAAGCAGCAAACGCTCTGGCGCATTTTCCCTCGCGTTCCTCCTGAATGGGGACATGTCGAAGCGAATATCAACTTCGGCAAAACACCCGCTCGAATCGAAATAGATTCTGGCGCGGATTTCGTCAAAATTGTTCTGCAAGCGTTGAAAATGCCGCCGGAACCGATTCCCCTTGAATTCTTTGTATTCCCCAATGGCGTCCGAGGATTCCTGCAAGGCAAGGAGCCCATCGAAGTGGTTTGGCGAAAAGCGACAAATATTATCGAAGTGGACGGCGCGCCGGTTACTCCCGCCGTACTTGATGGCTGGCCTTACAGCAAACCACCTGACGAACTTGCCTTCGCCGAGCCGCATATTCTCTCTGGACTGAAATCGCTACAGAAACCGAAACATGACCGATTGTCCGGTGAACAGGTAACCGCAAAGAATCCTGATACTACTCGTGCTATCTCGTTCGATGATCCGGAAGGAGATGACGTTGGAGATGGAAATTTCCTTTATCCGACGGATTCACATTTCGAACCCGGCATCTTTGACTTAACGCATTTCGAACTTCACGCTGATAAAAATAATCTCTATCTCACGCTACGTTTTCGAAATTTAGTTCAACCCGGCTGGCATCCGGAATACGGCTTTCAACTCACCTTCGCGGCGATTGCGATTCATTCAAAAAATTGCACAGACAAAAATCCCTGCACGCGAACCGTCGGTGCGAACGCGGGCGTGCTGCTTCCGGAAGGCTACGAAGCGAACCGGTTTATTTACATCGGCGGCGGACTGCGCGTGACCGATGGAGAACATAACATTCTCACGGAATTCATTCCGACCGATCCGCGTTATCCGATTGGCGATGTTTCGAAAAAAGAGATTCGCTTCGCATTGCCGTGCAAATATTTTAATGGCGAGCCATCCGATTGGAAAATTGCTGTCTTCGTCGGTGCGCAGGACGACCACGGCGGCGCAGGTATCGGCGAATTTCGCGCCGTCGAAAAACAAGGTGGACGCTGGGTTGGCGGCGGCGGTGACGGAACATCCCGCGTCTACGATTCGGCTTATTGGCCTAAACGATAAATGGTAGGGGCAGGTCTGTGACCTGTCAGAAATAATCAGGCAAAAGGAGGCTGCCATGAAACAGCTTTGCACGTTCCTACTCCTTATCGCCTTTACTCAAGGAGGCTTTGCTGAGCTTTCCGGACCGTT